>NZ_JACJPT010000067.1:0-27706 GCF_014696195.1 Sphaerospermopsis sp. FACHB-1094
CTGGTGACTGGTGACTGGTGACTGGGGACTGGTGACTGGGGACTGGTGACTGGTGACTGGGGACTGGGGACTGGTGACTGGGGACTGGTGACTGGGGACTGGGGACTGGTGACTGGTGACAGGAGGAAGAAGAAAAATAAATATTCCCTATTCCCTATTCCCTATTCCCTATTCCCTATTCCCTATTCCCTGACAACATAATAAAAGTGTGGCAGTTCGGAAAAAAGTCATTTGTTATGGGATGAAAAGCGCGTGATTGAGGCTGAAGTTCATTTATCACTACATAACTTTCTGCGATCGCAAGAGGGTTTTCCAACTTGGCCTCACCACTTGACGATGGCACGGTTGGTAGCACGGGCTTTGCGTTTGGGACGTAGTGCTTTAATTCAAGTCGGGGCTGTTTGTGGCTACCAGGGTCGATATCGCACCAGTTTTATCGCGTCTGCTTTGATGTGGCATGGTCCTGTAATTATTGTGGCATCGGCAACTGTCCAGCAGCGTTTACTAAATATAGAAATTCCCAGGTTACAGCAGTGGTTATCAGCTAATAAACCCATTAGAACAGGTGAAGTTTGGCCTGGTTCTGATTTTCAAGGGTTGCTGTTAACTTCCCCCCAAGCTTGGTTAAAAGGGCAGTTGGCTGATAATGGTAGTTTTCCCCCTAATATTCCTACTATTATTGATGGTGTTGATGATTTGGAAGATTGGGTACGTGATCAGCTAACTCAAGATATTCAACCTCATGACTGGGAGCAACTGATGTTGGCTTGTCCCCAGGAAGCTGAGGTAATTCGGGAAGCTAGGGTACAATTGACACATGAATTATTCCAACATCCAGAAAACCCGTACCACTGTTATCTGATTTCTCAAAGGGAAATTGAAATTTTACAAGGTTTGTATTCTAGCTTCGAGTCTATAAGTAATCTACCAAAAAGCTGGCAGGAATTTTGGCTGCTGTTCCAAAACTTGACCGAGGATTTTTCTCCTACTACCATCACTCCATCACCCCATCACCCTATTACCCTATCTTCTGCTCTTTTCTGGGCTACTATTGCTCGTCGTCAAGGATTATTTTCTTTACATTATGCCCCGATGGAATTGGCTAAAATACTCGCCCCTATTTGGCAGCGGCAACCTGTGGTATTGATTGGTAGTGCGGTAGAACCAGAAACGGAAGTTCCTCTATTTCGTCAGCGTTTGGGGTTGGAGGATGTGACTTGTTTGAAGTTTTCTAGTGATAGTCAAGGGGAGGCAATTCAACTTTATGCACCCTATAAGTTGCCTTTACCTAATACACCGGAATTTCAAGGGGCGTTTATTCATCAAGTTCGTACTTTGGTTTGTTTAAGTGCTACATCTCCAGGTATGACTGTGGTTTTGGTGGGGGATGTGCCGCTGAAAGCAAGGGTGGGGGCAATTTTGGCTTCGGAGTTTGGTTCACGGGTACAGGTGGAAAAAACTTGTTTGGATGAAAATGGAATTTTGGTGAGTGGTTGGGAATTTTGGCGATCGCATCAAGATGTTTTACCAGCACCCCGGTTGTTAATTATTGCCACTTTGCCTTTACCATCTTTGGAAAATCCTTTGGTGGCTGGTAGGGTAGCTCATTACAAGCGATCGCACCAAGATTGGTTTAGGTTATATTTATTACCTACTGCTTTAAGTGAACTGCAACGAGCGATCGCCCCAGTCCGGGAAAATCAAGGTATCGTGGCTTTACTTGATAGTCGTGTTGTGAACCGCAGTTATGGCGCTCAAATTCTCGCTGCTCTAAGTCCTCTAGCACGCTTAAATTATCTCGATCCCAGTCTGTTTTCTCCCAATAATGAAGACAATTCAAATGGGTAATGGGTAATGGGTAATGGGTAATGGGTGATTGGAAAACTAAAAATTCTCACTCCTGACTTCTTTCCAAAATCGCCGTGATTCCTGCGAACATAGATTAAGAAGCTAAAACGAACTTTAAATTATTGATTATGGGTGAAGCAAAACGTCGTAAAAGCACACTAGGAGAACAATACGGGCAAGAAACTCGCATTTTACCCTGGGTTCCTATCACTAAATCTCAAGCGGAATTGTTTGTGAAAATCACTACTCGCGGAGCTTGGATTGGTATTGGCGCTATGGTAGTAGTATGGGTAACAATCCGTTTTATCGGACCTGCTTTTGGTTGGTGGCAAGTAGTGGCTTAAAGTAGTGAACAGGTGATTGGTGATTGGTGATTGGTGATTGGTGATTGGTGATACAATTTTGGTTTTTGGATTATATTTCATGAACTCCAATCTAAAATCTAAAATCTAAGATATTGTCCCAGTCCCCAGTCACATCGAAACTATTGCCTAAATGGCTACTACCTGATCCTTGATTCCGCTATCTTCAGAGGAAGTCTGTAGATTTGGGGTTTTCTGTGTCTAAAATTTAGTATAAAATTTAACGAAATTTACTTAGGGTTTGCTGAATAAACGTAAAACTCAGAGAAATCAAGGGATTGAGGATGATTAAAATTAAAATTGTGCAAGGTTTTAGGTACTGTGAGCCTCAGAAAGCTTGCACTTTGTTAATCAATAGTAGACGAAGCATAAATTCACCAAAATAGAGATGGGAAGAAAAAGGCAAAAACTTACGCTAGAGTTAAGAAATACTGCTAATTCGGTTAAACACTACTTATAAAGGTGTAATATGCAACTGTTACCGGGTTGACTAGCAGGAGATTTGAGTTAGGCTGAAGGCTGATTGCTGACTAAACTCAGGAGACTAGTGCTAAACATATAAAGACAATGTTAACTTTGCTAGTTTTATCTGAGATTTATATATTGCAAACTGAATTGTTTGATACGACATACAGAATAGTTATCCACTACCCTAAGCAGGGTAACTAATTACAGACTTAACTATCTGTTAGGAATTGTATAGTATACAATACCAAAGGATGGGAAAATCTAAAGAAAATATAAAAGATACTCAAATGACTGTGGTGTCTGGAGGAAAAAAGTGTTTCTGAGACTGGCACATCAACATAGGGAATTTGTCCAAGACTTGGTAATGAACTTGCAAGCCTTGGCAATAGTTTTAGAGCGTAATGGCTACCCAGCTTCTTGCTACACCTGTGGCGACCAAATGAACAGTGCTTCGTTCATGGTAAGTTTAGGAGATAATCATCTTATTCGCTTTTTAGTATCAGATTACGGAATTACTTGGACTGAAATGCGGGATGACCGCGAATTGATGAAGTTAGAAGGCGCAGAAGCAATTAGCCAATTGCAGGAACTAGCTAATCTTGTCAAGCAATCTATACAAACTTATACAAGTCATAAAACTCTTGTTAAGAAGTGATAAATTGCCTAATAAGATAGAGAAGTGTTTAGCAGTAAAAATGCCTTGGTGCAAAACTGTTTTACGATCTTGTTTATGATCTTGTTTGTTCCTCATTTACCTGCAATATGCTGTGGTAAAGAGGAAATTGTTTTTTGGTAATTGGTAATTGGTGATAGCGGCTTTGTTTTTTCAACGCCTACCACCTTTTCACCATTACCGACAATGAACCTTGTTTTTGCGGTTTTGTCAAGTGTTTTGCAGGTCTGTTAAAATCTGATGGGTAAGAAAACCAATTATTCAGAAGATTGAAAATGACTCAAGAAACACCAAGTCAACCAAAATTACCACCTACCAGTGCGATCGACAAGTTAACAAAAACTGAATTTGATACTTGGTTTGAATATCCGATCAGAGTGCAGCCTCATCATACAGATTATGCTGGCATTACTTGGCATGGTACATATTTAACTTGGATGGAAGCAGCGCGGGTAGAATGTTTGCGCTCTATAGGTATTGATTTTGCTGATTTGGTAGCTTTAGGTTGTGATTTACCAGTGGTAGAATTATCAGTACGCTATCATCGCGCACTGCAATTAGGAATGATGGCGGTTGTGAAAACCCGGATGTTGGAAGTAACCGGTGTGCGAATGAACTGGGATTATAAAATTGTTTCTGCTGATGAGCAAGAATTATATGTTTCTGCTCAGGTGACATTGGTAGCATTAGACAGAGAAAGAGGTAAAATTATGCGTCAGTTACCTCCAGCAATGAAGGATGCACTGGCGAAAATTTCGGCTTCATACAAGTAATACAATTTTAGATTTTGGATTTGGGATTGGGAATCTTTTGAAATGTTACTTAACAGTATCAGCAATTAAAAATTTATTTTTCGCAAAGTTAAGTTTAATTACGCACAAGTATTTGGGAGATATTTTGAGTAATTTCAGAGATTTTCTGCCAAATATCTTGAGGTGTAATTCCAAAACCGAAGTATAATAAAACCACTATCGCTGCACAAGTTACGGCAGTTTTGATGGTGGTTTTGACTAATTTCCACAGGATGACAAATATTATCCAAGCGACTATTAAGGTAATGATCATACTCATCTTTTTCTAAAAAATAGAAAATTTTGTTAAATTAGATTATCAATTATATTTGAAAATGGCAAGATATTTAGTTATGTTAATCATTTTGCAAGCATTCATCTGTGATAAAATAATCACAATATTCAGTATATTTAGAGCTTACGCAAGATTGTAAAGGATCAAAATCAATAACTGATACTTTAAAATTACCATAAAATTACCATTGTTCAGGAGTCGGGAGCATGACAGATACACAAAAACCCAACAAACCCTTATTTTCTCAACATTATTTAAGATTTCGGATTCAACAATTACCAGAATGGCAATTAGATATTACCTCAGAATTTGAACAATTAAATAAAATCTATCTTGCCAAAAAAGCCATTTTACCCACATTAAACGAATCCCAAACAGAAGAAGAATTTATTAAACCTGTATTAGAAATATTAGGTTTTAAATATATTACTCAAGTAGTCACTCGTGGAAAAGGTAGATCCCAACGTCCAGATTATGCCTTATTTTCTAACACAGAAACAAGAGATATTGCTTACACATTACAAAGTAATGAAACCGCATTTTATAGTCAAGTATTAGCTATAGCAGAAGCTAAATATTGGGAAAGACAGTTAAGTAAAGTTTCTGCAAATGATAAACGTGATATCTTCAAAAATGAAAACCCATCTTTTCAGATTTCCAGTTATTTAACAGGTACAAATGTTGACTGGGGAATTTTAACCAACGGGAGAGAATGGCGGTTATATTATCGGTTAGCATCTTCTACAGCAACAGAATTTTATCCCATTGATTTGGTAGAATTATTAGAAAGTGAAGATGTAGATAATAAATTAGAAGATAAATTAGAGAAATTCAAATATTTTTGGTTATTTTTTAGACGTGCAGCTTTTGAAAAAGATAGCTATAATAAAAACTTTTTAGAACGAGTTAGAGAAGGAAGTACAACCTATGCGACTCAAGTAGGAAACGAGTTAAAAACATTAGTATTTGAACAGATATTTCCTGAATTAGCAGGAGGTTTTGTTGCAGATGCAACAAGACGGGGAAAAACTATCCAAGAAAAACAAGTTTATGCAGCAACTTTATCATTTTTATATAAGTTGTTATTTCTATTATATGCCGAAGCCAGAAACTTATTACCAATTACCACAGCTTACCGTGATTATAGTTTAATTAAAATTACCCAAGAAATAGCGGAAAGTCTTGATAAACAAAAAACATTAAGTCAAACTTCTACAAAGATTTATAAAGGTATTTTGAGTTTATTTGAAATAGTAGATAGAGGTGATGCAGCTTTAGAAGTACCTCGATATAATGGCGGTTTATTTCATTTTGATTTTCATGAAAACCAAGATATTAAAGATTATCCAGATAATCATTTTTTGTATGAACATCAATTGTCAGATGCAGTGTTAGCACCTGCTTTAGATAAATTAGCAAGATTTGAAAAATTACCCATTGACTACAGCTTTTTAGGTGTGCGACAATTAGGATCAATTTATGAAGGTTTATTAGAATATCGGGTAGTTGTTGAAGATGGAAATACGGGAAAAGTTCATTTAGAAAATGATAAAGGTGAACGAAAAGCAACAGGTTCTTATTACACACCTGATTATATTGTTAAATATATTGTTAGTCATACACTCAAACCGAGTTTAGAGGAGAGAAAACAACAATTTGCAGATTTAATGACGCAAATTAATCAAATCCAAGAAAATCTTAAAGATGGTAGGTTAGGTGTACAAAGTCGCAACGGTTTACAAAAAGATTTACAACGTTTAGAAAGAACTGCACAAAATACATTGTTAGATATTAAAATTTGTGATCCTGCGATGGGAAGCGGACATTTTTTAGTAGAAGCAGTTGATCTTTTAACTGATGAATTAATCGCCATTTTAAATGAATATCCCGAACATAACCCTGTTTTGGAGATGTTAGAAATTACCCGCAATAGTATTTTAGAGAATTTGCAAAACCAGGGAATTACAATTGATGTTAATAAATTAGAAGACACTCAACTTTTGCAAAGGGTGGTAATGAAACGCTGTATTTATGGTGTGGATTTAAACCCGATGGCGGTAGAATTAGCAAAGGTGAGTTTATGGTTACATTCTTTCACAATTGGCGCACCGTTGAGTTTTTTAGATCATCATTTACGTTGTGGAAATTCCCTCATTGGTACAACTGCAAAGGAAGCGGAAGCAAAAATGCAGCAAGAAGAAAGTGGCCAGTTAAGTTTATTAACTGGTCCTTTTGTGGGGTTATTGCGTGCTGCGGAAATTATGCGCGGTGTGAGTACGTTAAGTGATGCGACTTTTGCGGAAGTGGAAACCAGCGAAAGATTATTTAAAGAGTTTGATCAAGCTGCAAAACCTTATAAAAGATTGTTAGATGTTTATGTTTCTCAGTTTTTTGGAGTGAAACAAGCTAAGAATTGGTTAGAAAGATGGGGTACAAATGCAATTTACATGAATGTTGAAAATCTCAAAGATGCTGATTTTGCGGTTTATGAAGATGCGAGAAGGTTGTTTGAAGAGAAGCGGGTTTTTCATTGGGATTTAGAATTTCCAGAGGTGTTTATTGATTTGGAAAATGCGAGTTGGAAATATAATTCTGGTTTTGATGCTGTTATTGGAAATCCTCCTTATGGAGTAATTGATAAAGAATATACATCTGCAAATCAAGAATATATTAGTAATACTGTTATTTCCAAAGATATTTATTTATTTTTTATAGAAATGTCATTAAAGATAAGCTGTAAAAGTGGTAATTTTGGCTTAATTACTCCTAATACATGGATGACTTTAGAAAGTGGCTATGATTTCAGAAAATTAATGTTACAAACAACTAAATTAATGAATATAGCTGAATTTAGATCAGCTTTTCAGGATGCAATTGTTGAAACTGCTGCATTTATAGCTTCTAATAAAATTAATTATGATGAAAATACAGAAGTTGTAAATTTTGCAAATGAGAAAATTATTTCTAGATATTTCCGTTCTGCTTCAGAATGGTTGTTAAATGAAGAATATGTCATTGATTATTACCTGAATTCATCGGAAATCAATATTTTGAAAAAGTCTAATAATCAATGTATTAAGTTAGGAGAATTAGTTAATATATGTGGAGGTACGAAATTATATCAAAAAGGAAAAGGTAATCCACCTCAAACACAGTTAGTTGTGAAGGAAAAACCATATACATCAAATAAATTACTACCAGATTTTGAACCAATAATCACAGGTGGAAATATACAAAGATATGTCACTCAAAATGAACTTACTTATGTTAAATATGGTGTATGGTTAGCTGAACCAAGAAATGAAAATATATTTAGAAATCAAAAAATTATAGTCCGACGCACTGATGATTCAATTATTGCAAGTATTGATAGTGATCAAAGAATTTGTCAAAACTCTGTACATTGTATCATCAAAAAAGACGATAGTGATTATTCTGATTATTTCTTGTTAGCTGTTTTAAATTCTTTTTATATTAAATGGTGGTATCAAAAGAAAAATTTTCAGATGGTTGGTAAACCTTTTGCTGAGGTTAAAGTTATCTATGTGTCAAGAATACCAATTCCTAAAATATCCTTTACAACTCCCCCAGAAACCCGCCAAGAACATCTACAAAATCTCATTAACCTTTACCAACAATATCAAAATAATCAAAATGCTGATATCTTACTTACTCACATTATTCTTCACCTTAGTAGTAGTAAAGAATTAGTGATTGTTTGTTTATATCCTTTACTTATACAAATTGGTTTACACCAATTAGGATCATTACTTCTACAGAATTTCCATCATATCCACCAACAACCATCAGAAGCGGATGTAATTCATGATTTTCTGGCATATTTAGCAGAACAAATGATAGAATTAAACCAACAAAAACAAACAGAAACCAAAGGATTTATCAAATGGTTAGAAAGATTTATTGGTACTGATATTGATAACCTCACCAATAAATCAAAAATTCAGAATTATTTAGGTGATTATTATAAACAAAAACAAGGAGATAATCATTTAACCTTAGATGAATTAATTGATATTCTCAAGAAAAACAAAAAGAAAATCAAAATTGATATTACTACCAGAAAAGAACAGGAAACTTTAGGTAAAGAATATGAATCTAGTTTAAATGTTCTCTTACCTATTAAACAGCAGTTAAAACAATGTGATTGGTTAATTGATGAAATTGTTTATAAATTATATGGTTTAACAGAGGAAGAAAAAGCGATAATTGAGGGAGAAAATAGGTAAGTAATTTATCAAAATTTGTAAATAGAGTTATTTCTGGCGCTATTGTTATGTTAAAATTAGTTTTATATTGTAGAGTGCGTCAGAAATCAAAAATATGTTATTTGCACAATTGATGTACTGTGACTTACCCTATTAATGTTACAGTTACGTAACAGTTACGTAAATTATTATTATGAAACTGGTAGTAAACTTCTCAATTCGCTTTTTTATATTTTTAGAAAAACTTTACCATTGAATAGGAGAGAATCGCTTTATCTTCTGTCATAATGATGAAATCATGCTCTAAAGATTGACAGAGTAAAAGACGATCAAAGGGATCATTATGTACCGGTGGTAATTTAGCTAATTGAGTAATTGTAGTTTCAGTAATAGATAAACTGGAAATTAAATGTTTTTCACGCTGTTGGGGAAGGTAAATTTCAGGAGATGCTGGTAATGGTAATTTTCCTAATTGATATTTAATTGTTGCTTCCCAAACTGACACTACACTGAGATAAATCTCGTTATCTTGATTACTAATAGCATCATAATATTGGTCTGCTAGTCGTTTATTATTAGTAATAAACCACAAAAAGATATGAGTATCTAAGATAATTTTCATGGATTTGTAAATAGGTTAATAATTTCTTCAGGAAGGGGATCATTAAAATTATCAGGTACAACAAATTCACCTTCACATAAACCAATAGGACGGCGTTCTTTTTGAGTTGGTTTTGTTGGTATGGGTTTAATTTCAGCAATAGGTTTATCTGCTTGAATAATGATCAAGCTATTACCTTCTTGAATCAATTTGATAAATTCTGATAAATTGTTTTGAATCTCATCTATATTTAGGGTAATCATGGCATTTATCTCCATGGCTTCAATTGCAGCAATATTATTTTTATTCGTTCTAATTATATCATGAAAGAGTAGCGATCGCAGAAGATCCCCGACTTCTTGAAGAAATCGGGAATCTAGAACTTAAACCACAGAAATAAACTGAGGTTGAGTAGCTAACTTTTCAGTAGCAATAAAAACTTCCTGTCTAGCCCATTGATCTGCTGCTAAAATGTCATCTAAAGAAGGATTTTGTTTGTTATCATTTTGATGGCGATCGCACACCCATTCAATACACCGCGCAATATCCAAATAGCCAATTTTCTCTTCTAAAAATAGTGCCACAGCTTGTTCATTTGCCGCATTTAAAACCGCAGTCATCGAACCGCCGGCTCTACCAGCAGCATAAGCTAAATTCATGCAAGGATATTTTTGATGATCCGGTTCACGGAAAGTTAAATTACCGCATTTTACTAAATTCAATCTTTCCCAATTTGTGTAAATTCTTTCTGGCCAAGACATCGCATAAAGCAACGGTAAACGCATATCTGGCCAACCCAGTTGAGCCAAAACAGAAGTATCTTGTAACTCAATTAAAGAGTGAATAATACTTTGGGGATGAATGACAATTTCAATATCATCATAATCCATTCCAAACAAATAATGGGCTTCAATTACTTCTAACCCCTTATTCATCAAAGTTGCTGAGTCAACAGTAATTTTTTTACCCATTGACCAATTAGGATGTTTAAGAGCATCCGCAACTTTAACTGTGGGCAATTTTTCCACAGGCCAATCTCGAAAAGCACCACCAGAAGCAGTCAATAATATCTTTTTTAACCCATCTTTGGGTACACCTTGCAAACATTGAAAAATTGCCGAATGTTCCGAATCTGCGGGTAATAGTTTCACTCCGTGTTTTTCCACCAAAGGTAAAACCACAGGACCCCCAGCAATGAGGGTTTCTTTGTTTGCTAAAGCAATATCCTTACCCGCTTCAATCGCTGCGATAGTAGGGAGTAAACCCGCGCAACCAACGATACCAGTAACAACACTTTGGGAATCGCCATAACGGGCAACTTCAATCACTCCCGCTTCCCCAGCGAGTAAAATAGGTTGGGGATCAAGGTCCTTAATTGCTTCCTGAAGTTCTGGTAACTTATCAGCAGCAGAAATGGCGGCTATTTGGGGGCGAAACTGGCGAATTTGCGCTGCGAATAACTCCACATTGCGCCCAGCAGCTAAACCAACTATACGAAACTTGTCTGGATGCTCAGAAACGATGTCTAGTGTCTGAGTACCAATAGAACCGGTAGAACCAAGAAGGGTAATAGCTTTCACAATGATTTAACAATTTACGGATACTCTTAACTATAAATTGTTAAGGACTCACTTTTAACACTCACCACCGTCTAATTTGCACTTATGTCAAGATTGAATTTATTATATTGTTATTGCGTTGGATATATAGCCGAACCAAAGTATAGTATACTGCTAAATTTGACGAGATTTAACTATTATTTTCCAATTCAGATTCCACAACTCCAAACTTTACTTTATTATATAAATTCTGTAAAGAAATTTCAAAAGGTACAGTTACGAAAGATATGTTTTCATCTTCTTCATCGTACTCAAATAAATTCCATCTTTTCTTGCCAGTTTTAGAAAATTGTTCTACATGAATGCGGGTTTGATCAATTAATAAATATTCTTGAAAATTGGGAATTGTTCTATAAGCTGCAAATTTATCTTCTCTATCGTAACCTTTGGTTGATTTAGATAAAACCTCAATAATTACCTGGGGGTTGGTAATTGTATCTTTGCGATTATTGAAAAATTCTGGTTCATCTGCAATAATCATTACATCTGGATAAGGCAATGCTAGTATACCTTTTGGTGTATCGGTTTTGTTACTAGCTCAGAAAAATTGATAAATTCATGCCATGAAACTACAATATAAACTTAATTTTCTTGGCAGCATATAAACACATACCTAACAAAATCAACCCCTCACGAAAATGAGAAATATTAGATTTACCATAAGTCCTTTCCTGATATCTAACAGGTACTTCCACAATGTGCAAATTTAACTTTGCTGCACCAAATAATAAATCAAAATCTCCAAAAGGATCAAAATCTCCAAAATAACTTCGATTATTTGCTATTTTTTCATAATCTTCTCGCCATAAAACCTTAGTTCCACACAGAGTATCTTTAATATTACAATCCAACAAAAAAGATATTAACAAAGCAAAAAATTTATTAGCAACAGAATTTAACCAAGGCATTGCTTGATGAGAATAAGGATACACTAAACGCGAACCATTAATAAATTCACCGTGATTTGTAGCTATAACTTCTACAAATTTGGGTAAATCTTCTGGTTGTACAGTTAAATCAGCATCAAGAATTATTAAAATATCTCCCGTTGCTTTTGCAAATCCTAATCTTACCGCATCTGCTTTACCTTTACCTGTTTGTTTAAATGCTTTAAGCGTAAAATTTCCTTGATAGTTATTCACCACTTCTTGAATTTTATCCCAAGTATCATCCTGGGAATGTCCTTCAATAAATATTACCTCTGTACTTTTACCTAACTCTGGTAAACGTTCTACCGCAGCAGCAATATTTCCCGCTTCATTTCTCGCAGGAATAATTACACTGACATTATATTTTTTGACATCATTAATATTTTCATACCAAGCGGGACGGGCTATGACATAATTAGTTAAACATAGATGATTAACAATGGGCAAATAACCAATATATTGATTAATAAAATTAGTAATAATTGGTATTTGTTTAGGTATTAAAAATCTTCTGCCAATTTTTACTGGTTGATAACCTGTAATAGCTAAAAAATTCATCATATCATTCATTGATAACCAGTTTTGTGGAGGTTGGGGACGACGTTGATTAATTTTTTCCGCAAACCGCAGCACCGGTTCCCAAAGAAAGTTATGAAATACTAAAATAATTCTCGTTCTGGGATGACAAAACATTTTTACCCGTTCCATGACTACTTGAATATCTGTCAGATAACCAAGCACACCAGATAAAATAATAAAGTCAAATTTACAAGAGGAGATAGGAGTATTACTAAAAAAATCTAGATTCATATTTTCAGCATCAAGACAATAAAAATCTAAATCAGGATATTTATCCTTAGCAATAGAAACTACTGTTTCTGAAAAATCAATACCTACACCTAATTTGGGGTTAGTTGCTGCTAATAAATCTCCCGTACCGCATCCTATTTCTAAAACATTGCTACCCGATGGGATAATGAAATTATGTAATTTTTGGATATCTTGATAATAATATTTATTGCGACGATTCCACCAATCTAAGTCAAAGGCGATTTTATCGAAATATTGTTTGACTTCTGCTTTGAATGAGTTATTTTTCATGATGATAAAGATTAATGTTTGTTTAATTTTTGTAAATGAGTTTCCAACCTTTGACTGTACCCATAATCTCATATTTATTTAAAGTATTTGTGGGTATCTTAGGAGTTATCCAGGCATAGCTATTAGTTTGTAAATCTTGTATTTTTGTTATTTTACCTAATTGTGGTGTATAGAAACTTAGCAACATGAAAGTTTTTGAAATTTCTACTTCTGAATAATTAACAACTTCAGCATCTGATTTATTATTGACTGGGTTATCTATAACAAAGTTAATAGGTTTAACAGCAAGAATTTGATGAATTTGCGGTTGTTGGAGTTCGGTTCTGAAAACTGGATTTCTATCACCTAAAACACCTATAAATCCAAGGGTAGTTATTGTTAAATAAGGAGATATAACCCAACTAGCAAGCCAATATTTATTAGGCAAGAATTTACGATTTTTCCAAGTAGTATTAATAGTTGCCCAGCTTGCGCCTAAAATAATTCCTAATATACCATATTGCTGGATTTCTGGAGTGAGAGAGATTACAGGTAAGTGAATATTTAAAGTTATTAATGAACCTAAGACTAATAATAAGATGCCCAAGGTTGTAAAGGCAGACAATAAATAAGATATGATTTGATTTACTCGTTTTTTACGAAGTTGGTAAATATCTTCAAATCTTATTAGTGCTACAGATGCAAACAAAGCCATAAATGGTAATATTTGCAAAGGATAATAAGGTGTACGAGTTCTAAAACTACAGAGGAGAATAAACAAGATAATTGGATAACCTAGCAACAGAGATATACGATTATTTCGATAAAACCAAATACACACAATCCCTATAACGCTAAATAATGCCCAAGGAAACGTATTTAAAGGTATATTCCAAAAATAATAAAATGTGCCTGGGTTGTATGTGTCATCAGCAGATAAATAAAGCAATTTTCCAAATAAATCTGTTACAGGAAAAAAACTATTATATTTCAGGCAACTCAAAGTTAACCAAATGATTACAGGAATAAAACCAATGATTAAACCTAAATAAATGCCAAGATTTTCTAAATACCGATGTTGTTTATTCCTGAATATTAAATAAGGAATAATTGCTACTCCTGGTAAAATAATCATAAAACCTTTAATCAGGAATCCTAAACCAAAAGTAGCACCTGCTAAAATTCCCCAGAGGATTTTTTGCTTTTGCTGTTTATTGCCTAATTCTTCACCACGTAATAAAGCCCAAATTCCCAGTAGTTCAACACAGACTAATGGAGTATTTTGAGTTGCAGAACGTCCTTCAAATATCCATATTGGCATTAAACACAGAATTATTGCTGCTAAAAAAGCAATTTGGCGATTTAGGAGAATTTTACCAATTTGGTATGTAAGTATAACGCTAATAATACAGCTAATAATGCTAGGTAAACGGGCGCTAAATTCGTTGATGCCAAATATTTGATAAGTTAAAGCTATTAACCATTGGATACCAACCGTGCGATCATATATAGGTGTACCCCACCATTGGGGTGTTAACCAGTCTTGCGTTTCTAACATCCATCGCGCTTGCATGGCATAGTAACCTTCATCATGTGCCAACAAGCTACTATTGCCATTGTCTGCAAACAACAATAATGCACTTAATAATAGTAAACTTAACTGTGGATGTTTACGGATAACACTGGATAATCTTGGTTGCACCATTGCCGCATACCCCTGTAACTGGTAATATAGTAAATTTTAATACGTTAGTTAAGAAACAAGGCAAATTATACCACGGTTCGCTGCTGTTGCTATCCAATTGTCAAATATAACTATTTAAAGTTCAATGTGAGGTGATATGGAAAACAGATTCATTAAACTCAGTCCGTAGCAGCAAGATGATATGTTATTATTTGTTAAAAATTAATCAAATGTTTTCACCTAAATAAAATGATCCCAAAACAAAAAAACATTAACTGGATATTACCCTTGATTATTTGTGGTGCATTTATTTTTTGTGCTGCTGTGGGAATGTTGATAGATCCAGATGCTTTTCATAAATTCTTCTCAGCAACGCAAATAAATCGAGAAATTCCTCCTCAATTACCTCATAAAAGCTACTATTGGGATGTTTTACATTATGCAGAAATGGCTGTTAATCCCAGTTGTAAAGCATTTTATCCCCTGTGGACTTTTATTATTCGTAACCTCTTTCATCCTCAAACTATAGAACAAGCAGCACATTATTTTTTAATTGTTGGTAGTGGTATATTTTTAATTACTAATTTTTTACTATTTTGGGTGATAAAAACTGCGTTAAATCGCACAACTTTAGCTTTTTTAATCATGTTAGCCTATACAGTTAACCCAATGGCAATATTTAGGGTTATCGGCTACACAGAAAGTATATTTTCCTTGTTTGGTACGTTATTTATCTGGCTGTGTTTACCCAAAAATAAAATTAATCAAAAGCTCAAGCTTTGTTTTTTATTCATCATCACATTTTTGATGAGTTTAACCAGACCTATATTAATTCAAGTATTTTTTGCAACTGCATTAACTTTAATAACTATTATTGGTTTGGAAATGCTGAGAACCAAGATATATTCTTGGAATAATTTATTAATTAATCTGCAAAAATATCAACTGGAGATTAAAACAACTGTAACTATATGGGTTGCAGCATTACTTGGTTATGCTGTTTATGGTAACTATTGTCTCCAAACTAGAGGTAATTTTTTTGCACCTTTTGAAGATCAACGTCTTTGGGGCAAGAAATTAGGTATTCATTTAGAACTTCTACTATTTCCAAAATCACCTTTAGTTGATATTATAGGTTTTTACCTGCCTTTGATAATTTTGTTATTGTCTCTAATTTTGACATATTATAAATATACACAAAAACAGAATATTATATTAGTACCAAGATATAGAATTTGGTGGAGTATTCTTTATTTATATCCACCTCTTTTAATTTTAATATATGGGTTTAATTTTTTCAAAGCAATGAAGAATAAAATCACTTTCACTCAAATAAAAATTCATGATTATACTAATAATTTAGCAGTTAACTATATATTTTGGTTTTGTGTGTATTTTACAACTGCTCATTCATTAATTCAATTTTTTACATTTGATCGGTTAATGAGTTTAGCCAGATATATATTTGCGACCCCTTTCTTTTTCCTTCCTTTAGGATATTTGTATCGTTGTATTCCTGGTAAAATAAAATATCAAACTTTGCTATTTATGAGTTTAATTTCTGCGGTGATGTTAGTAGAACAATGGATTAAATATGGTCAAGATAAATGGTTAGGTTAATAAATAAACTTAATAAGTAATATAATAAATCAGCCCATCTACTCCCTAGTTATCCCCATATACAACGAAGAAGCAAACATTAAGCATGGGTATCAAGTAATACTTTCATTCTCAATGTCTAGGGGATTAAGAAAATCTTTTAAAATATCTTCTGGTAAAGGTGAATTAAAGTCAGAAGCAATCACCACCTTACCACGATCTAAACCCGGTATTCGCGGTAATGGCTGCTGGGAAAAAGGTAAAATACGAGCCACAGGAGTACCACCTTGAGAAAGAATAACTTCTTCTCCTGAAAAAACTCTACGGAGTAATTCTCCAAAATCACCTAAGTTATCTGGGAGTTCTGCGTTATACATTGTTAAGTTAATTAGTGGTAAAATTCATGTTAATTCTTTAGCTTATACTCCAATTTTACTATACTTTAAACTTATTTTCTTGATTTTCTGCAAACTATCTTTGTACTCTTAACTTCTCAACTTAACCAACCGTAATTATAAATTATCCATCAAATCAATTATCACCGTGAATCAGCCCATATACTCCCTAGTCATCCCCATCTACAACGAAGAAGAAAACATCACAGAAATGTATCGCCGTCTCACTCATGTCATGGAACAATTAGACGGTGAAGTTGAACTGATTTTAATTGATGACGGTAGCCGCGATCGCTCTTTAAGCATGATCCGCGAATTACACCATCATGATAGTCGAGTCCGTTACCTAAGTCTAGCGAGAAATTTTGGTCATCAAGTCGCAGTCACAGCAGGTCTAAATTTTGTCCAAGGTAAAAGCATTATCGTCATGGATGCTGACTTACAGGACCCACCAGAATTAATTTTAACCATGATTGACAAATGGCATGAAGGATACCAAGTAGTTTATGCCCAGCGCAAGTCCCGTCAAAAAGAAAATTGGTTCAAACGCTTAACAGCATATCTTTTTTATCGCATTCTCAAACGTTTGGCTAAAGTTGACATCCCTGTAGATACAGGCGACTTTTGTTTAATGGATAGACAAGTAGTAGATATTCTCAATGCTATGCCAGAACGTAACCGCTACATTCGTGGTTTACGTGCTTGGGTAGGTTTTCGTCAAACATCCGTACTTTTTGAAAGAAGCCCTCGTTATGCAGGAGATGTAAAATATACCTTTGGTAAATCTTTCTCCTTAGCAATTGATGGTATTATCTCATTTTCCACAGTTCCTTTAAGACTGGCAACCTATTTAGGTATCATATCAGCTACTATTGCCTTAATTATGATCTTGTTAGTTATTTATTGGCGAATATTTGCACCAGTATCTAATTTAATAGGTTACACATTAATTACTATTGCCATCTTTTTCTTAGGTTCAGTGCAGTTAATTTGTATTGGTATTTTAGGTGAATATATTGGTCGAATTTATGAAGAAGTCAAAGGTCGTCCTCTTTATACAGTAAAGGAAATGGGAGGTTTGACAAAAATTTAATTAGCTCAAATAATCTAATTATTTAATTCCCTAATTTGTCTATCTTTTTGTTTAATAAAAAATCACCATTAAAATACTCAGGAAATACCAGTGTCACCCCAAGAATTTAGCCTACTCCTCTTCTCAGTCCTCATCAGCGTTGCTGGACAATTTTTCCTCAAAACAGGAGCCATGAAACTAGGAAAAGTTCATGCAGGTAACATTATTAATCTCATCCTCAACATGATCACCATACCAGAACTATTATTAGGACTAACCTGTTATGGTATTGGTGCGATCGCATACATATTACTACTAACAAGAGTTAACCTTAGCGTTGCTGCTCCTGCGGTATCCGTTGGTTATATATTTTCCGTCTTATTGGGTTTCTTTATTTTAAGAGAACCTATTTCTGTGATGCGTCTTGTAGGATTAGGTTTTATTGTTACAGGAGTAATCTTAGTAATTTGGCGCAAATAAAATCCAATTCAGAATTATTTATACAGCAGTATCTATATTAACAAATAATTCAGACTCAATCATGGGAAACTATGATTAGTTGTTTTTTGTCTATCTATTCGATAGATTTCTAAAAACAACAAAATCAAGTGAAAAATTTTATTTTTTCTTTTACAGGCAGGAAGAAACTTCAAGGTTAAAATATACATCTCTAGTAATGTTAATGATAGTATGTGTCCTTATTTTGGGTTAGATACTCTATTCCTCAAAGCTGGTTATGTGGAATAATTATTAATTTATTACCTGTAGTTATGGATAAAAGTAAACAAGTCATAGATTCCATACTTAAGGAAGTAACTGAATGGTAAATTTCACCGTTTGAGGCAACCAAATTCCAGTAAGTATAAATTGTCTACTTAATAATTTCTGTAATTTACCATTGTAGTTTTGATGATTACCAGTACCTAACTGAGTATCTAACATTTAGAAAAAAAATATGTTATAAACTACCGTCATCAACGTGAGCGACGGTTTAACCCTTGAAGGAGCTATGCAGTGGAAAATAATAAGTCATTTTTTTGGCCGCAGGGAATTTTGATTGTATTGCTATGTTTAACTGGTACTTTGGGTATTGGGTTAATGATGCTTGTGAGGGCAAATACCTCTAAAGCTCAAAATAACCAGCATATCAAAATCAATGAGATTGCGGCTAATACAGGCACTCAGCAGCGAATTGAGAAATTCAAAGCTGCTATGCTTACTACTTGGCAAAAGGAAGCACAAGCAAAAGGTATTATCACTGATGTACCATCACGCTTTCAAGGAGCAACAATTAAATTTGCAACCCTACCTCCAAACCAGAAAGTTATTGCCCTCACCTTTGATGATGGTCCTTGGCCAAAAAGCACTGCCCAGGTTCTAGATATTCTCAAAAAAAATAATATTCCAGGTACATTTTTCGTTGTTGGGCAAAATGTAAAAAATTATCCTGATTTAACTAGACGTATAGTTGCTGAAGGCCATTCTATTGCTAATCATACCTGGCATCATTGGTATCATCACATGAACGCCCAAGCCGCAGCCTATGAAGTTGCCAATACCACAGATATTATTTTTAAAACTACAGGGGTGAAATCCGGTTTATTTCGTCCACCTGGTGGAATTATGACTAATGGTGTCGTATCCTACGCCAGAAATAATAAGTATGCAATTATTATGTGGTCATCTGACTCTATAGACTATTCCCGTCCTGCTGTACCTAGACTTATTAACAATATATTCAAATCGGCAAAACCAGGGGGTATTGTTTTAATGCACGACGGTGGAGGCGATCGCACTCACACCGTCCAAGCCTTACCAGAAATTATCAGTAGATTCCGTAAGCAAGGCTATAAATTTGTTACTGTTCCCGAACTCTTGGAAATGCAAGATCAACAGCAACAGTTAGCTGCTATTCAATAATGGACAATTGACAATGAACAATTGACAATTACCTCTCCCTTCTAGGGAGAGGATTGAAAAAACGGAATTTTTTGATTTTTTCCCCTTGAAAGAGGAGGTTTTAAACCTTGAATGAAACAATTGTCAATTATCAATTGTCAATTATCAATTGATAAGAAGTTGCCCCTTGAGGCAGGAGAAAGGAGGCAGGAGGTAAATATTTCTCGTTTTCTCGTTCCCATACTCTGTATGGGAATGAATTTTAGAATTTTACTTTTTCATTTTTTTTTGCTGGACAAAACTATTAAATACTGTTAAAATAGATAACATAAAATCACTTTTTTAGGTGTATATTTTTGCGTCCACAAGAGATTAAGGAACAACTCAAGTCATTAATTGAGGCAGCATCAACCATAGATCCCAGTTTAGAAATTAGGTTAAAACAAATTAATCGTTGGGTTAAAGATGTTAAACCTGGTTCTTTGACTGCTAAAAAGTTTGTCCTCTTTTTCCTACAACAGATAATTATTGATGCTAGAACTTACTTAGACATCAAAAGTTTAACTGATGAAGATAAACGACAGCAGTATTATCAGGAAATGAACCCTTGTCAGAGATATTGGTATAGTTATCTTTTTCCTCAATGGTTGGCAGAAAAAGATCCTGATTTTGAAACCTGGAAAAAAAAATTAATGGCTGGAAATTTTGATCAAAGTGATACTCAAATCTTAACAGCAGTAGCTAAAGAGATTAAACAGCGCGGGTGGGATTTATGGCAATCTTATATTGCTGATGTAGCTATGGCAACTGATATAATTGTTAGTTATGAATTACAACATCCTTTGTGTGTTCAACTTACTAGCTTATCTGATGTTAATTCTCAAGATAAATTTACTAAATGGGAAAATAAGTTAAAATATTGGGGTATAGAAAGAGGGTTATTTTTAAGTTATAATCCTGGTATGGATGGATTTATTAAGCAAATCGTTGATATTTCATTAGAGAATAGCGATCATTTGCCAATAGGAGTTTACTTAAAATTTAATTTATAGTTTTTAATTTATAGTTTTTTAGTTGTATTTGCAGTTTGAGGATAAAGTGTCATCATGGTAAAAGAAATAGAAATTAAAAAAACAGATAATTTTACACAATACCTTGAACATTTAGAAGCAGGTAAAAGGTTACAGGAAGATTGGATAAATCATGGTATTGATTGTGTAGATTTATATTTTGAAGATATAGATAGTGATTGGTTACAAACTTGGGGAGATGATGAGGATGAACCAGGTTATATAGAAAAATTGACGGCTTTCTTAGAAAGTGATGATATAGTAGCTGTGAAGGTACGCCAGCAGTTACAGGATAAATCTATTGATGAAATTATTGCAGGTTTAGAAGATTGTTTGAGTCAATTAACAGAGAATGACAAGATTTTTGCTGCGAAGGATTTGTTAGTTGGTGGTGTTGCGGTTTTAGGAAGTAATCGTAGTTCTAGTGATGAAGGAATTGATGAAATTGAAATGTTAGATTTGGCGGAAGACTTGATGGAGAAGTTGAGGGAGATTTTGGGCTGAATAAATTTGTAAATAATACCTACAGATAAGATTTTACCAATGGATGAAGCAAGAAAACAAGCTTATTTTGATTTAATTAATAAATTGCTCAATTCTTCGAGAGGAGAAGAACCGGAAATTTTAGATGATAATAAACATCTAATAGATATACATTTAGTGCAAACCATAAAACAGATAGCTGCTGGTATGGGAGCGCACGGAGAAGAAGATAATGCAAAGTATTTAGAGTATGATCGTGAATATCAAAAATATCAAAAATTAGCATATCAGATTTATCAAATTAAAACTTATAACCATCAATGCCCCTTTTCACATCCAGTTTACTGGGCGGCTTTCATCTGCCACGGCTTAAAATAAAACTCTCTCTTCTTCTTTCCTTCTTCCTTTGCGCCTTTGCGTGAGATATAAAAATGTAGTTCCAATCACCAAATCTTTCACTTAAAAACCAGGAGTAAGCATCATCAAAACATGACACTTACTCCCAACAACTTTAGAGTTTTCCTCCTGCAATACTGATCGCTAACTAAACAGAACTCAACTGTTTACCAGCCTTTTCAGCTTCCACATTAGCTTCTGCACTATCAGCTTCTGAAGGTGGTACAACTTGCCAGAATTTGAGTAAATACTCTGACCAGTTTTGTAAAATTAACTGCGCTTTTGGTGAACCAGTGCGATCGCTATGAGCTTTAATCAAATCATAGAGTTGTTTTGCACCAGCTTCCGTTGCTACACGCTGGATTTTCACAATGGTCTTATTCACCAACTCAGGGAAAGAACCATCTTCATCCAAGAAGTAACCTAACCCCCCAGTCATACCAGCACCGACGTTGCGGCCGACTTTACCCAGAACCACAACTACACCACCGGTCATATACTCGCAGCAGTGATCCCCAGCCCCTTCAATAACTGCTGTACCTTTAGAGTTACGTACCGCAAAGCGTTCACCCGCTAAACCTCTAGCGAACAACACCCCACCAGTCGCACCATATAAACAGGTATTACCCACAATCACATTTTCGGCTGAGTTGTAAGTCGCATCTGCTGGGGGTTTAATAATAATCTCCCCACCGTGCATCCCCTTACCTACATAGTCGTTAGCTTCCCCATGTAAAGTTAAGGTTAAACCAGGTAAGATAAACGCCCCAAAGCTTTGACCTACACTACCTTGGAAGTTCAAGTTAATTTGACCTTCAAAACCACTATCACCGTATTGAGAAGCAATAGCACCCGCTAACCTTGATCCTACGGTTCTATCAGTATTCACAACTTTGTAAGTCTTGGTGACAGTAGATTGATTTTTGATGGTTGCTTGAATTTCTGCATCCGCTAAGAACTGATCATCTAAAACTGGTCCATTACTGTGAACTTCTTCATGTTCTAACCAGCTACGGTTAGATTTAGCATCTGGTAACTTAGTTAAACAATCTAAATTCACAGATTGGGTTTTTGTTAGCTTGACATCAGAACGCACGGTTAACAGATCCGCCCTACCAGTTAACTCTGTTAAAGAACGATATCCCAACTTCGCTAACAGACTCCGCACTTCTTCAGCGATGAAATAGAAGAAGTTAACAACGTGATCAGGAATACCTGTAAAGCGCAGACGCAGTTCTTCTTTCTGAGTCGCTACACCCTTGGGACAGGTGTTTAAATGACACACCCGCGCCATAATGCAACCTTCGGCGATCATGGCGATCGAACCAAAACCGAATTCCTCAGCACCCATTAAAGCAGCGATCAGGACATCCCAGCCACTCTTTAAACCACCATCAACTCTTAAAATTACGCGATCGCGTAACCCATTATCCATCAACACCTGATGCACTTCTGATAATCCAAATTCCCACGGACTACCAGCGTGTTTAATAGAACTCAGAGGAGATGCACCAGTACCCCCATCATGTCCAGAAATTTGGATAATATCAGCGTTAGCTTTTGCTACACCGGCAGCAATCGTACCAATACCGATTTCCGCCACTAACTTCACAGAAACCTGAGCTTTGGGGTTAATTTGATGCAGGTCAAAAATTAACTGCGCTAAATCTTCAATTGAGTAAATATCATGATGGGGAGGGGGTGAAATCAAAGTTACACCAGGTTTAGAACGGCGCAACATGGCAATATAAGGGCTAACCTTGGGACCAGGTAACTGTCCACCTTCACCGGGTTTTGCACCTTGGGCAATTTTGATTTCGATTTGTTTAGCACTGGCTAAATATCCCGGTGTCACACCAAAACGACCAGAAGCGACTTGTTTGATGGCACTGGAAGCAGTATCACCATTTCTCAAACCGTTCAAATGGGGTAGAGTGGGTGAATGTCCGTTTTCGTCAACATCATTTAATATATTGTAACGAACTGGATCTTCCCCACCTTCACCAGAGTTAGATTTCCCACCGATGCGGTTCATGGCGATCGCTAAAGTTTCGTGTGCTTCCCGTGATAAAGCACCCAAAGACATCCCACCAGTACAGAAGCGTTGAGCGATTTCGCTGACAGACTCTACTTCTTCTAAAGGAATAGATGGGCGATCGCTGGCAAAATCCAATAAATCTCTTAAAGCCGTTGCAGGTCTGCTTTTTAGATGCTGTTTATAAACTTCATAATGGTCATACTGCTTACCATCTACAGCCTTATGCAGCGCCTTCACCAGTTCCGGGCTATTACTGTGATATTCACCACCGGGACGATACTGAACAAAGCCCAAATTTTCCAACTTCTTAGCAGACAACTCAGGGAAAGCCTTACTGTGGAAAGAAAGCACTTCTTGAGCCAGTTCAGCACAACTTAAACCACCGATGCGGGAAGTAGTACCCCGGAAAGCTAAATTTAACAAATCGCCACCAATACCGATCGCCTCAAAAATTTGCGCCGCTTGATAGCTAGAAAGCAGGGAAATTCCCATTTTTGAGAGAATTTTCAACAAACCTGATTCTACAGCTTGACGATAATTAGCGATCGCCTGATCCAGAGTAATATTATTCAGCTTACCCCGTTCCCTAAACTGTTGAGTCTTAGGATCAGCCCACCAGTCACGCACCGTATCCAAAGCCATATAAGGACAAACAGCACCCGCACCATAGCCCAACAAACAAGCAAAATGGTGTGTACTCCAACATTGGGCGGTATGCACCACCAAAGAAGTCTTCATCCGCACACCTTCGCAGATCAAATAATGGTGAACTGCACCTACAGCCAACAAAGGCGGAATATAAGTCAAATCAGCACTGATACCCTTTTCACCACTTGGGGCAACCTTATCACTCAAGATCAAAATCTTCGCACCAGCCCGCACCGACTCCGCAGCTTGTTTTTGCAAAGATTCTACCGCCGCCTTCAAACCATCAGGACCTGCATCAATAGAAAACAGAGTTGATAAATCAGCAGTGCCAAAACCAGATAATTTAATCGCTTCTAACTCAGCATCAGTCAAAACAGGCGAATCTAACTTTAATCTTCTCGCGTGTTCTGGTTGCGGATCTAATAAATTACCTCTTTCTCCCAGTTCCACCGTCAAGGACATTACCAATTTTTCTCTTAACGGATCAATGGGTGGGTTTGTTACTTGGGCAAAACGCTGTTTAAAGTAGTTGTACAGCAGATGGGGTTTTTCTGATAAAACCGCCAAAGGAATATCATCACCCATAGAGAAAGTCGGTTCAGCACCAGTATTCGCCATCGGCTGAATAATCATTTCTGCATCTTCGCTAGTGTAACCAAAAGCGATCTGTTGTTGCAGTAAAGTTTGTTTATCGGGTATTTCAGAACTTTCAGTTACATAATGACCATTACCGTTACCATTTCCATTAGCTGATGGTTTTACCAAATCTGACAACTCTTGACGGTATTTTTGCAACCAATCGCCGTAAGGATGTAACTTAGCAATACGTTGTTTAATTTCCCAGTTCTTCAAAATTTCATTGCTGTTTAAATCTACAGCAATCATTTGTCCAGGGCCTAATCTACCTTTTTCGATAATACTCGTTTCTGGGAAATCAACTACACCCGCTTCGGAAGCAAGTACGATATAGTCATCATTAGTAATCACATACCGCGCCGGTCTTAAACCATTTCTATCTAAAGTCGCACCAACTCTTTTACCATCACTAAATACCAACAGCGCCGGACCATCCCAAGCTTCTTGTAAACCACTGTAATATTCATAGAAATCAACAATTTCAGGATGATCTTTTAAAGAAGGTTGATTTTTGTAAGCCTCTGGAACCATCATCATTAAAGCTTCCAAAGGGCTACGTCCTGAACGTACCAATAACTCTAGCACGTTATCAAGAGTCGCAGAATCACTACTTTCAGTATTTACCAAAGGTTTAAATTCTTCAGCGCGTCCTTTCCAAATCGGATGATCTAAAGTAGCTTCCCGCGCCATCATCCAGTTAATGTTACCCAACAGAGTGTTAATTTCCCCATTGTGACCTAGTAACCGCATGGGTTGAGCTAGAGGCCACTTGGGCATGGTGTTGGTACTAAAACGACGATGATAAACAGCAAAGGCACATTTAAAAGCTGAATTTTTTAAATCTTGGTAAAAATCTCCCAATACCGCCGATCGCACCATACCTTTATAAACAATGGTACGGCTGGAAAGGGAGCAGACATAAAATTCTTCAGAAATATTTTTCGCCGCTTTCACCACACGACGACGGGTAAGATACATTTCCCGTTCTAGTTCATCACCGCTTTTATCAGCCGAAGAAAGAAAAACTTGTTCTATGTGGGGTTGGTTTTCTCTTGCTTGTATCCCCAAAACCTCTGGACGTACAGGAACTTTACGCCAACCCAGTACAGTTAAATTTTCTTCCTTTGCTACTTGTTCAAAGATTTCTTTAACTTTTTTGGCTGATTCCCCATCTTGGGGTAAGAAGATCATTCCTACAGCCATGTTACCAGTATTAGCAACTTTAAATCCTTCTTGTTGC
Source organism: Sphaerospermopsis sp. FACHB-1094 (assembly GCF_014696195.1). NCBI lineage: Bacteria > Bacillati > Cyanobacteriota > Cyanophyceae > Nostocales > Aphanizomenonaceae > Sphaerospermopsis > Sphaerospermopsis sp. FACHB-1094. The sequence continues at coordinate 26,053 of NZ_JACJPT010000067.1, forward strand.
AACAATTCCCAAGGAATCGCCGTCAAAATACCCGCCCCATCTCCAGAGTCTTGATCCGCACTACATCCACCCCGATGTTCTAAACAAGTCAGCGCATCTAAAGCTTTAGCCAAAATTTCATGGTTGGCAATATTGCAGCGATGGGCAATAAAGCCTACACCACAAGCATCCCGTTCTTCAACTAACCATCTTTGACCTTGATAAGTTGACCTATTTTCCATATTTGTCATTGTGATGTTTTGACCCTGATTCAATGATTGATGATTCATATTTTATTCCTGAAAGAATCGTGAAATTGTTGAGTTATTAATGTGACAAATGTTGCTACCGCAAAGAAAAAAATCTAAGATTTAGCGGTCGGGAAATACATAATCACTAAAAATTAAGGGAAAATTAGGGAAAAAAAATTTTAACTTGAGGTTTACATTTCTGCTCACCCATGTTAAAATAGCCGCGTTATTTTTTTAAGTGTTTATGCACCGCACTTTTAGAAGAAGTACCTTGATCTAGATAATTTGCTTTCCCTGACATTACGTTTATTACGTTTATTTAGATAGTGAAGCTTGGTGTTTTTTAATCCCCTTTTAGCCAGATATAGGCCATTTGTTCAGGATCACCATTTGGGATTTACCTGAGATTTAATTGCAAAAGAACATACCGCTATCTTTTGTCCAGCAATTTTCCTATTGCAGCAACAAGCACAGCGTATTACAAAATATAACACTATATGCCGTTATGTAAACCACTATATAAAACCTACTCAAATATACTTTGAGGTTAGTTTACTTCTTGCTTCATGTTGGTAATGTCGGCACTACCCCATTCACCACAGGCAAACACTGCCTAACTGATAGTTTTTAAGAGAATAATAACTGCGTTTAAATTCCTGTCAAATTCAAATCCACAGTTATCACACTTAAACACCCTTTCACTTAAAGAGAGAGTTTCTTTTTTTACAACACTATTTCTCTGTTTGAGAACTAGGAAACTATCTAGGGGTTGCTGAGAAAGTCTTTCCGTGAGGGCATAGGAGTCAGGAGGAGATTTGAAAATTTCTTTGCCATCTCTTGAAATCCCAAAAAATGCACACTTTTTCCGGTATACCCTTCAAAACCCTTGCACTAATTTCTGTGTTTATCAGCCTCTAACCTTTGATATATCAAGGTTTTAGGTTTATTCAGCAAACCCTATCTATCAATAATCAATGTCACATTGGTAGGGTGCATCAGATATCAACAATTTATTGATTTACTGGATTTATGCAGTTTAAAGCACCGTAAGACATATTTTTGGTGTGACACTTGCGTAAGGTCTAAATCAGTTAGAACCCCTATTATAAACCGTTTCTCTAAAAGTGTGATTGAGATGTGTTATTGAGAACTGTGAGCGTTGGTAGTTTTAGCGGGATGATTGGTGAATGGTTTTTCAATAGATAAATAGGGAATATACATATTATCACCTTTATTGACCAAAAAAATTACAATTTTTTAAGATTCCCTGATAATTGGGGACTGGGGACTGGGGACTGGGGACTGGGGACTGGGGACTGGTGACTGGGGACTGGTGACTGGGGACTGGGGACTGGGGACTGGGGACTGGGGACTGGTGACTGGGGACTGGGGACTGGGGACTGGGGACTGGGGACTGGGGACTG
>NZ_JACJPT010000068.1:0-27433 GCF_014696195.1 Sphaerospermopsis sp. FACHB-1094
GGTAATTGGTAATTGGTAATTGGTAATTGGTAATTGGTAATTGGTAATTGGTAATTGGTAATTGGTAATTGGTAATTGGTAATTGGTAATTGGTAATTGGTGATTGGGAAAAATACAAATAACTTCCCCAGTCCCCAGTCCCCAGTCCCCAGTCCCCAGTCCCCAGTCCCCAGTCACTAACTTTCTGGTTCGCAGTCAGGAACACCTTCTCTAAATACCCGACTAGCGAGAATATCAACCGCTTCAATGGTAATTAAATCTTGTTTATTTAATTTTTTGCCACTACTCAATAAACGATTAGCTTGACGCAAACGCGCCCTGTCTATAGCATTTCTCACACTACGAGCATTAGCAAAATGGGGCATATTCTTCCGTCTAATTAAATATTCACGGAAAGCTGTTTCTGCTTCTGAACTAAAACAATAGTTCTGATTTTTGACTATAGATTGAGCGATAATCATCAAATTATCAACACTATAATCATTAAACTCAATGTGTAACCCAATCCGGGAATTCATTCCTGGATTACTATGAAAAAAATGCTCCATTTGAGTTTTATAACCAGCAAGAATGACAACTAAATCATCTCGCTGATTTTCCATTACCTGCATCAAAATTTCAATGGCTTCTAAACCGAAATCTCCGGGATGATCAGGACGATATAAAGTATAAGCTTCATCAATTAACAAAACACCACCCATTGCATTATTTAACACTTCTCTGGTTTTGGGTGCGGTTTGTCCAATACCTTGCCCAACTAAATCATCTCTCGTGACTAAAATTACGCTTTCTTTGCGGATGTATTCTAAACGATAGAGAATTTCCGCCATCCGCATAGCTACAGTAGTTTTACCCATGCCTGGATTGCCTAAAAAGGTCATGTGTAAACTAGGCGCACCGGCATCTAAACCCAGACTTTTACGGATACGGTCAACCAACAACAAGGCCGCCATTTCTTTAATCTTGGTTTTGACGGAATTTAAACCGACTAATTCCTGATCTAATTTATCAAGAATGTCTTGTACTTGAGATTCCCGGAAAGCAGTCTCTAAATCAATTTCTCTTTCTTCAGTAAGGTTATTGTTGATTGCGGTTTTTTCTAATACCTGTTCACTCATGACTATCACCTCTGATCATGACTTTTGATAATGACTTTGATGATAGCGTCAAGTTGGGAAATATAAAAGAATGTAATTCTAATACCTCTTATATATATTTCTTTATTATCAATTTCTGAATTTAGTCATAGAGAAAAAATATAGGTAATTGGTAAAATTTCACCGGGTTTTCAATCTCTGTCCCTAAACGTAGGAAAATTGTGAGAGTATGACTTATTCTCCAGTCTTAAATTTTATTTAGGTTGTTCTCAACATGAATATTCAATTGACAAAACGGTTATTAGCGTTAGTGCTTGTTGTTTTTTTAGCTTTGTTATTACCAGAAATTACTATAGCTTCTGCTGATAGTTCATCTAGTTCATCTATTTCTCCTCAAGTCATTTTCACTGCATTTAGCGAAAATACTAAAGATACTATTACTGTTTCCGAAAATGATTTAACTCCCCAGGAACGTCAAAAACTGCAAGCTGTCCGTCAAAGACGCAACAAGGAAATTCTGGTAGTTTTAGATGTTGAACAACAGAAACAACTTGCCTATCATTTACATCATGGTAGTAACCTTAACGAAGCAATAGAAGCGGTTAATTTAAGCTCAGAGCAAAGGGATTTAATTAATGCAATTATGGATTTTACTAATTTGAAATTGCAGGGAATTTTTTCCCATCATGCTTTACTTGACCGTCGTCAATAAGTTTATAGCAATTCCCTTGAATTTAGTAAAGTAAAATATTTAGATACCCCTTATTCAGCAGTTCCCCGACTTCTTTTATTTCAGGACTTACGCAAAAAATAACGAAAGTAGAACACCGATTGATTAATCGTAAGGGCGAAGCATTCGGACAGGTCTAATGGTTTCAGCGATAGGTTATCACCCGAATGCTTCGCCCCTACAAGGTAAAGGGTTTTAGCTATTTTGACTTGTACTGAGCGACTTGTACTGAGCGACTTGTACTGAGCGCAGTCGAAGTAAGTCGAAGTAAGCCGAAGTGCTTTCAAAAAGTGCAAGCTTTTATGAGGTGGCAACTGAAAAACCTTGCACTTAATTCCTACTTAAAGAAAAAATAGTTCCTATCCAACTCTTGAAACTGTCACCGTGGCGTAGCATCTGTCACTGGTCCTTCACAGATAACTTTTTCAGCAAACCCTAACTAACCAGTAACTTCAGCCATTTCAATCACACGGCCTTCATAGTCCTTCACCAAAAAATTCAAAGGTTTTTGATTGCGAATTTTAAACTTCAAACCCCGCACTTCCACCCGCATTAAAATCAACTCCAAACAATCACGGTCAAAACAAACATGACGCTGTTGATTTTTAGTTCCTAAACTCGCACCAGTAATAATGTGCAGTTGAGTATTTTTCTTTAATTGATACCATAGTCCATCACTGCCATTAGTCATGGTTTTATTAGACCAACTGGGACTAGAAGACATATAAAGCGGATCAATCCCCGTTGCACCAATAGTTTGTTCGTAGTTGTAATAATAGTGCAAAGGTACTTCCGCAGCGGGCAAATCTAGCAAACCTTCATAGAGTTGTCGGGCAATTTCCAAATCTGACACCATCACAGTATAAACTTTTGGGGCGCTGGTAAGAAACATCCACATTGCACCAGCATAAGCCGCCAACAGCATAATCATAATGCCTTGGGTAGAGAAAAGGCTATCCAAAGGCAAGGAAGGTAAGAAAGAAGCTAAAGTCAAGGAACTATGCAATATAGGTATCAAATTAGCTGCTATAACCATGAATAAATGAAGATTGTATAAAGGAGCGGCTTTTAGTATCGTCAATAAAGACTAGCATATAGCCATTTTTTTAGTTTATCTCAGGAATAGGCGACTGGGGACTGGGGACTGGGGACTGGGGACTGGGGACTGGGGACTGGGGACTAGGAATCAATCCAAAAATTACGCAAAATATCTATCTCTCAAACCCTTAGTTCTCTGTGTTCTCTGTAGCTCTGTGGTTAGTTTATTCTATGGCTTGCGTGTAAGTCCTACAATTTCATTTTTCCCAATCACCAATCACCAATCACCAATTACCCATGACTGTTTACTAACCTTGACTATGTATATTTTAACAACCATTTACTAAAACGCTTGTGCAAATACCATCCTTTCCTGAAGCTAACCATCCGCTGGTGAAGTCGCTGTTTCATCACAGTGATCAAGAACTGCTGACTTTGTTGAGGCGCTATCCTGATCATGGCAAATACTTTACTGCTATTTTTTGCCGTTATAGCCCTATAGTCTATACTTTGATTCAACATTCGGCGCGATCGCCTGTCCAGGCAGATTATCTATTTGCGCTGACTTGGCGACATATATATTATGAACTCGGTGGACTATATTTAACTAACCCAGAAACAGGGGAAGAAGTATTAACTCTGCAAAACTGGTTAATCAACATTACAGCTTTTTGTATTAATGAAATGAAACTACCACCAACGGAGGCTATTCATTATTCACTTAAAGACACGTCACCCCCGTTATGGTGTTATATAGAACAGGCATTAGATCAAGTACCGCCATTATTGCGCTTGATTGTCTTAATGGCGCAAACTTTCCATTGGAGTGAAACTCGCATTTCTGCTTACTTACAAGCTGAAGGTGAAAAAATTTCTCCTCAACAAGTAGCCAATTTGCTTCAAGAAGGTTATCGTATGCTAGAAGACAAATTACCAGCTGATATTCACGCTATTTACTTAGATGAAGATACTGCTTAAAGCTGAAGATGCTATCCGTCGTCGCTTGGGTATAGCTCGTAATCATCAGGATTTTCACAATCAGATTTTTGCACTTAATAATCATTGATAATTTATCGCCCGAATGCTGATGCTTCCAGCACGCTTCGCAAATGCCCGTACAGGAGTCAGGATAAAAATGACTAATAACTAATAACTAATAACTAATAACTAATAACTAATAACTAATTCAAAAACACTGATCCATTTGATTCAATTCTCATTGCACTTCTATCCTGGTTGACATCAGTTGTTTCTTTTAATGTCACTTCTAAAATTCCTGTTTCTTCACCAGGTTTAGGTGTCACCATCAAAAGTCCTCGATCTTGTCTTTGAAATGTCACTGTGACAGGTGTATTCAAACCGCGAAGGGTGACATCTGATTTACCTGCTAATGTACGTGGTTCTGTATCACCAATTACTTGATAAGTTATATCTGCCCTTGTATCATTAATTAATTGGATATTTGCTTTACCATTTGCTAAATCAATTCTGGTGCTGGGTTCTTGTCTTTGTTCTGGTGCAGGTGGTTGTAACACCCTACCGGAAATGGGAGGAGTTGGTTGTTGTTGCGTATCACTTCCCGGTATATACCCCCGCTGGTAAAGATTATAAGGCGGTTCATTAAAAATACTAGGATTGGGATTAAGTGGTGATGGTGCTTCACCTCCAACACCTAAACCTCTTTGGTAAGGTAATGGGATAACAGGAATTGGTATTATCCCTAGTTGCATGAGTCTGAGAGTTAAAGCATTAGGGGGACATCCTGCGGGAACTAATACCCTATAATTATGTGGTTCTTCGTAGAAAATACCCGGACAAGGATTCACTTTAGAAGTCGGTTTTGGTGACATTTGTTGTGCCATTCCAACTTGAGGAATAACTGATAAACCAATCAGTAAACTACCACAAACAGTCCCAACTAATTGAGTATTTTGGGCAAAATTCATTCCTCTTACTCCTGTAATTTGATTTGAGATTTTGGATTTTGGATTTTAGATTGTAGATTTTAGATTGTAGATTTTAGATTGTAGATTTTAGATTTATATCCCCTCTTCCCTCTACCACTTTCACCAATTACCCATCACCAATTACCCATCACCAATTACCTAATTAACCTTCTTCCCAAAGTTGGCGAATTTTATCAGGCAACCAGATGGAAATTTCTTGAATTATTTCTGGTGATAATTCGTCTTTTGTGGCAGAAAATACAGCTTTAATTACTTGTTCTACTTCTACATTTGGTGGCATTCCACCTTCATTTGCAATTCTAAATAAAAAGCGATCGCTATCAATTCCTTTAAACATTCCTATCGGTTGTAAAGGTGGACGTATGCGGCTTAAAAATGCCACAATTGGATTTGTATCATGCCATAAATCAGCAATTTCTAATTGCAGGGATTTATCTTTAGTTATTTCTGCTGGTTCATGCAGTTCTACTTCTACTCTGTCAGCAGTTTCAGTATTCATTAAATCCCGCATTACCCGAAATACAACTTCTGTTAAATCTCTTGCATCAAAAATATCTGTCACCCCACTTTTAACCATCACCTTTTCTAAAAAAGGTAGATTTTTATCAGCAATAGCAACTGCTGGTTTTCCATTTGATACTTTTGGTTTATTATCTTCTAATTTCTCTAATAGTTTCTGACCTTTTTCCGTCATTTCTGCTTTTTTGAAAGTAATCAAATGTGGTAATGGTCCATCCGGTGCGCCCAGAGTATTAGCAATTCGCAAATCAAATTCCTGGGGATGAATTAAATCAGGAACATCTTCTTGAGTTGCGTAAGCATTACCTGTAAACTCAGCATTGATATAATGCTTTTGATTTAAATAATCTAAATGTCCTAAAAAGTCAGCAATTGTGATTCTATGTCCAGGAAAATCATCTTGATTAAAATGTATTTCGTGCATTCCCTGACCAGTTGCGTTGATTTTTTTGAGTAAATTGTAAGTGACATCTTCTCTGATATAAATTGGCATTTAATCCTCCTATATTCTATATAGAACCAATTTTTAATCAATATTAATAGACATTCCAATCTATTAATGAAATCAAAATTCAAAATTTAATTAGTGATGTGTACGGATTTTTGTTCAAAATTCAAATATTATTCCTATAGATATAGCGTTTCCCAGTCTCATGAGGTACACTCTAATTTATTTACTGTTCTCAATTCTCAATTCTCAATTCTCAATTCCCAATTCCCTAACATAAAAAACTTTGTACCTCACTAGCTTGGTAAATGCTATTCTCATATTAAATTATGCAACTAGCTTTCTTCATCTATCACAAGAAACAAATGTTGCATAAATAAGTAACTCAACCGTAAAAAATGTCATACCTAATATCCAGATCCCCGACTTCTACCGACTCTTGAGGGCAACCACAGGGGGTTTGCCCCTACTGAATTATATTTAATACTCCAGAGAGATGGGTAAAGTGACAATAAAAGTAGTACCTTTACCAACAACACTTTCCACTTGAATTTGTCCTTGATGATGTTCCACAATAGCTTGAGTGATCGCTAAACCCAAACCTGAACCAGTGCTATTTTCCCTTATTTCCCGACTTTGATGAGAACGCGCTGGATCTACACGATAAAATCTATCAAACAATCGTGGTAAAGACTCACTAGGAATACCAATTCCCGTATCACTGATTTTAATTTGTAAACAAGTAAAACCATAACGCATTCCCGCAACTCGCCCTAACTCGACCTGTACCTTTCCTTGAGTTGGAGTATATTGCAAAGCATTACCAATTAAATTTGTAAATAACCTTACCAGTTCATCCCAGTTACCCATCACAGTAAACCAATTTTCCTGTAATTCTGGGTCAATTTCCCCTGGCGGATCAACTAAATTCAAAGTTAGATAAATTTCCTTGTCTGTAGCTAAAAGTTGTTGTTCTTCCACCACTTCTATTAACAAAGCATCCACAGGACAAGGTGAAAATAAAACTGCACCAATACCACTATCTTGTCGTGCAAGAAATAATAAATCATTCACCAACCTACCCAAACGCTGAGTTAATCTTTCTACTAATTTTAACTGTTGACGATAATGAGAAATACTACTAGATTCTAAGTCTAAATCAGCCAACGCCACTTGTACATTAGTTTGAATTAAAGCGATCGGACTTCTGAGTTCATGGGAAGCATCAGCTGTAAATTGTTTTAACCGTTGGTAAGACTCCCCCACAGGTTCCATCGCTTTACCAGACAAAAACCAACCACTAGCAGCTACCGAAAGCACCATCAACCCAGTACCCAAACCCAAATCAAAAATTAACTGACGACTGGGTTTAGTCACTTCAAACCAAGGATGACTCACACGCAGATAACCTAAAACCTGTCTTCCCACCTCTACCCGATGGGTAACTTGTCGCAATAACAGTTCTGAGTCTCCCCATCCCCCCATCCCCACTAGACGCACAGTTTCACCCGTATTACTATGAATAGGAATATTTAAAGCTTCGGAAAAAGTTGACCACCGTAATTCACCAGTGGGACTAAACCATTCTAGGTCAATATGATCATCTTCCGCTGTATCAGCATTATTCCGAAAACTCGCTTCTACATTGACACGGAGTTCATCAGGTTGTACATTAACGGGTTCAATGACTAAAGAACGCTCTACCACTTCCACCACATGATTTAGGGTATCATCAATTCTTTCTATCAGAGTGCTGCGGACATATAAATATACCCCAGTGGCAAACAAGAGTAGTAAGATAGCAGTAACAGCAGTGTACCAAAGAGCAAGACGGCGACGAGTAGCTTGAAACATTACACTAGGGAATAGGGAATAGGGAATAGGGAATAGAACAGTTTGTTTTCGTCCAACTTACAACTTCTATATTTCCCCATTTTTAAATATCTCTTAACCAAAAATTAATATATTAGTTAGATTAATTAACTACTACATCTAAATATGGTTTGCTGAATAAACCTAAAACCTTGATATATCAAAGGTTAGAGGCTGATAAACACAGAAATTAGTGCAAGGGTTTTGAAGGGTATACCGGAAAAAGTGTGCATTTTTTGGGATTTCAAGAGATGGCAAAGAAATTTTCCAATCTCCTCCTGACTCCTGACTCCTGACTCCTGACTCCTATGCCCTCACGGAAAGACTTTCTCAGCAACCCCTAAATATTAACTCTTACCTCTTACCTCGTGCCTTCTGCGTGACATCTACTAGCCCGTAATTAATTATGCCAAAATCTAAAAAGACTGCCCCTAGCATTAACCTGAATGATTCAAAATACTATATCAACCGCGAATTAAGCTGGTTAGAGTTTAATAGTAGAGTATTACACGAGGCTTGTGATCAACGCACCCCACTACTGGAACGGTTGAAATTTTTGGCTATTTTTAGTTCTAACTTAGATGAGTTCTTTATGGTGCGAGTTGCAGCCTTAAAGCAACAGGTAGACGCTAAAGTAAACTCCTTAACTCCTGATGGACGGACACCCGAACAACAACTAGATGAAATTAGGTTGCACCTGAACCCGTTGGTGAAAAAACAGAACGAACAATTTGAACAAGTTTTACAACCGCTGTTAGCCAATCATGGTATTCATATTCTGAAATATATAGAAATGAATGAAAAACAGCGAAATTATTTAGATAACTACTTTAAAGAACAAATCTTTCCCGTACTGACTCCTTTAGCAGTTGATCCTAGTCATCCTTTTCCCTACATTTCTAATCTCAGCTTAAATTTAGCTGTGGTGGTGAAAAACCCAGAAACAGAAGAAGAATTTTTTGCCAGAGTTAAAGTTCCTAATGTTTTACCGCGATTTATACCTTTACCATCAGAGTTAGGAATTGACAACAACGGAAAAACCGCTAACTGGATCGGTGTACCATTGGAACAGGCGATCGCTCACAATCTAGAACATCTGTTTCCAGGGATGAATATTCAGGAATATCACCCCTTCCGCATTACACGGGATGCTGATCTAGAACTCGAAGAAGACGAAGCCGATGATTTATTATTAGCTATTGAACAAGAATTGCGTAAACGTCGTATGGGGGGAACACCAGTTAGGCTAGAAATTCAATCCCAAACACCAGAAGTTTTACGTTCTCGGTTATTGCAAGATTTGGAATTAAGCGAAAATGACGTTTATGCCGTAGATGGTCTATTGGGACTACGAGACTTGATGTATTTTATGGCTTTACCATTGCCAGAACTGAAAGATCCCCCACGTCAGTCCGTTGTTCCTTCCCGCTTGCAACGCCTCAGAGAACCCAGTATAGACCCAGATGTATTAGACGTAGAAGAAGGAAAAGATTTTTTTGCTGTAATTCGGGAAAAAGACTTACTGGTACATCATCCCTATCAATCATTTTCCGGCACAGTGGAGCGTTTTATTACCCACGCTGCCTGGGACCCTCAAGTATTAGCTATCAAAATGACGCTTTACCGGACTTCCGGGGATTCACCTATTGTTAATGCTTTAATTGCCGCCGCAGAAAATGGTAAACAAGTTTCTGTATTAGTAGAATTAAAAGCTCGGTTTGATGAGGAAAATAATATTTACTGGGCTAGACGTTTAGAAAGAGTTGGTGTTCACGTTGTTTATGGTTTAGTCGGTCTAAAAACCCATAGCAAAATTGTCATGGTAGTGCGCCGAGAAAAAGATCGGATGCGTCGTTATGTACATATTGGGACAGGAAATTACAACCCAAAAACAGCACGACTATATACAGATTTGGGTTTGTTGAGTTGTCGGGAAGAATTGGGCGCTGATTTAACAGATGTGTTTAACTTCTTAACAGGATATTCTCGCCAAAAAACCTATCGAGAAATATTAGTTGCACCTGTGAATATGCGCGATCGCTTTCTCGAACTAATTAACCGAGAAATGGAAAATGTCCAAAATGGATTTTCCGGGCGCATTGTTGCTAAAATGAATTCCCTCGTCGATCCGGAAATTATTACTGCCCTATACAATGCTTCCCGTGCTGGCGTACAAATTGATTTGATAGTCCGGGGTATATGTTGCTTGCGTCCAGGACTCAAAGACATCAGTGAAAATATTCGCATTATCAGCATTATCGGTCGCTTTTTAGAACACTCCCGCATTTTTTACTTCTACAACAATAATCAAGAAGAAATATATATCGGCAGTGCTGACTGGATGCGTCGTAATTTAGATCGTCGAGTCGAAGTTATCACACCTATTAGAGATCCAGAAATTGCTAAAGATTTGCAAGAAATTCTGGGAATTATGTTAGCAGATAATCGTCAAGCTTGGGATTTACAAGCTGATGGTACTTATATCCAAAGACGACCCTATGATGATTCTCAAGAAGCTAATTCTCAAAAAATTCTCATGTCTATGGCTTTACGTTCTACACACACCACATAAACAGGGACTGGTGACTGGGGACTGGGGACTGGGGACTGGGGACTGGGGACTGGGGACTGGGGAAATGAAGAGGACAAGGAGCTTTCTAGCAGGGAGCAAGGGGGAAAATACCTCTCCCCTGCACCCCGCCCCCTGCCCCTCACAGGGGTAGGTTTTTAATATTATCTGTTGAGGCAGGACTAGGAAGACAAGGAGGGAAAGTAGACAAGGAAGATTTTCTCCGCACAATAGTCTTTTTGTTACCAAGATAATATGATTTTGTACGGTTTTCCTCCCTTGTCCACTGTCCTTCCTTGTCCCCCAAGTCTTGCCCTCACGACAATGTAAAATACCTACCCTTGTGAGGACCCCCGCCCCCCCCTGCTTCTTCTGCCTCCTGACTCCTGCCTCAAAACTTCATCATTTCTTTATACACAAACACCCGTTATTCATCCGTAGGATAGAGTTAAGACAGGCACTTACTCCCATACACTATAGATACTCTTGTATATAATTTTCAGTTTCCGGGAATGGTAATGTTGTCCTGTGAGTCTTTTTCCTTGCGCGTTCTATTGGTTGATGATCATGAACTAACTCGTTTAACCCTACAGTTCGCTTTTTCTGCTCAAGAGAATATGCAAGTTGTAGGTTTAGCTAGTAATGGTCAAGAAGCTATAGAAATGGTCAAAAGTTCCCACCCTGACGTAATTGTGCTAGATTTACATATGCCAGTTATGGATGGTTGGCGTGCTTCCGGTTATATTAAATCTATATCTCCAAATACTCAAATCCTGGCTTATTCATCAATAGATGATGCACACTTGCAACAAACAAAGGCAATGCCCAGTTTTGATGAAGTTTGCAAAAAAGATGTACCCACAACAGAACTCATCGCTTTGGTTAGACAACTAGGCCAGCGTGCTATCAACAATTCAGTGATGGGTTAGTGAAGATTTTTTTAGGAAAATCAAGATTGTCGGCTGTACCGGAAAATTACGGTTGCCGACGTATATTTTGATTTTGCTTATTTTAGATTATTTAGGGTTTGCTGAATAAACCTAAAACCTTGATATATCAAAGGTTAGAGACTGATAAACACAGAAATTAGTGCAAGGGTTTTGAAGGGTATACCGGAAAAAGTGTGCATTTTTTGGGATTTCAAGAGATGGCAAAGAAATTTTCAAATCTCCTCCTGACTCCTGACTCCTGACTCCTGACTCCTGACTCCTATGCCCTCACGGAAAGACTTTCTCAGCAACCCCTAATTAGTTTCTGATTCGGGAATATTGCGTCTAAATTCATCAATTAAATCATCTAATTCTTCTAAAGCTTGATTTACATCAACTCTCAAAGTGCCTAAATTTGGTTGTTCCAGAAGACTCAGCAAGTATTCACGTTTACTTTGAACTGAGGCAATTCGTTCTTTAAGTGTTTGTAGATCCATTGTTTTATTCCTATTTTACCTATTCTTCATTAAACTTAACGCAAAATCGGCTAAAGCTGATCAATCAAGAATAGATCCCTGACTTCTCAAAGAAGTCGTGGATCTGGGTAAGATGTTAAGAAATGATCAACATTTCAAATCATGCTGGGCAAAATTTCTTTGGGAACACTCGGTTTAACCTTGGGTAGCATATTAACCATTGTCGGTTTCGTCGCTTATGCTGCTGATAACGCGACTCTCAACTTGGTGGGCTTTTTTTATGGCTTTCCTCTCTTGCTGGGAGGTTTAGCACTCAAAGCTAATGAACTCAAGCCCATACCCTTTAGCCAACCTACCACAGAATCAGTATTAGCACTCAGAAAACAACAAGCTACTGTAACTCAAAATAAAATCCGCACTGACATAACTAGATTTTGCTACGGACAAGAAGCTCATTTAGACCGGGCGTTGACATACTTAGGTTTGAATCCTAACGATGAAGAACGTCCAGTAGTGACTGGTTTAAGAGAAATAGAAGTTAACGGTGCTTATTCCTTGATTTTAGAATTTGATTCGCCTTTTATTCCTCTTGATATTTGGCTACAAAAACATGAGAAAATGACTAAATACTTTGCGCCTAATGTTGAGGTGAAAATTACACAACCTGATGAAGATAGAATTGAACTAGAATTAATTACTACTCAAAATTAATGGGTAATGGGTAATGGGTAATGGGTAATGGGTAATTCGTAATTGGTAATTGGTAATTGGGAAAAATAAAATGATTACCCAGTCACCAGTCACCAGTCACCAGTCACCAGTCACCAGTCACCAGTCACCAGTCACCAGTCACCAGTCACCAGTCACCAGTCACCAGTCACCAGTCACTTTTCTAATCTCACAGCATACCACTGTAAATATTTTCCTGGTCCTACATCTAATTCACAACTGGTATCAATTAAATATTGTGCTTGTTCTGTGACAGAATCAAATTTCTGGATATCAGGAGTTAAGTCATCAAAAGCCAGTTGTTTTAAAGTATTTTCCAGCTTTTCTAGTAATTCTGATTTCGTCAAAAATTGTTCTTCTTGGTTAGTTTCGAGAACAACAAAATTGTCCTCTTCATACATTAATGGATGTGGCATTTATGAATTTATTTGCTAAATAAAGGTTAATTAAATTGTGTGTCAGGAGTCACCAGTCACCAATCACCTATGATGGATAAACTGGTAAAGTAAAATGAAACCATGCACCACCATGAGGATTTGCATCTACCCAAATTTGACCATAATGCGCTCTAATAATACGTTGACATAAAGCCAGACCAATGCCATAACCATCTGTTCCTTCATCTCGTTGCAGACGGAAATGATTTTCAAAGATGCGATCGCGGTTTTCTGGGGGAATACCAGGACCTGTATCACCAATACTAAACTGTACTTTTTGAGTGGTGCGGTGTAGTCCGGCTAAACTAATCATGCCTCCTTCGGGTGTATATTTAATAGCATTATCCAATAAATTTACTAAAACTTGACGGATACGCTCAGGATCGGCATATACATAAGGTAAATCTTTGGGGATATCTGTTTCTATTTTTTGAGCTTTGCTAATATAGCGATCGCGTAATTCTTCCAATACTTCATAACTAAGTTTTCCTAATTCTACTTTTTGTGGTATGATATTAAATTCTTTATCATTTCCCCTTCCCACTTGTAACAAGTCAGCTATCATCCGGTCAATGATTCGTGTTTGATTACGGGCTTGTTTTAAAAAATGTTCAGCCATAGCTGGTTTTAAACGGTGAAATGCTCCCTTTTCAGAATTGTAGTTATTTTGAAGCGTTTCTATAGCTATAGCAGCAGCAGTTAAAGGATTACGGAGGTCATGGGCTAACATTGCCATTACCCGGTCTTTAAATTGTAACTGTTCTTGCAGTTTCTCTTTTTCCTGCTTCAAGTTAAAAATTTCATCTGAAAGCTTGATCAACTCCGCAGAAACAGCAACAGAATGTATGGTAGATGTGGGTAATGTTGCCCGCACATTCTCATCTTTGAGTTCTTGTAAGTCTTCCTGTAACTTTAAGAAAGCGTCTACAGCAACTTGCCAGCGAGGCCACCAGTTTTTTAATTGGGTTATAATATTGCTTCCCGCCAGAGTCTGTTGAGGTTCTGGATGAATTTTAATTAAAGCCGGCGTTGCTACTAATTTAAAATGTTCCGCTAGATACGGTTGTTGGCCGACATCAATAATTTGTAGTTCAAAACTATACTCTGTTTCTAATTCTCTTAAATAAGAGCGTATGCGCTGTACCTGTTGTCGGGACTTTGGTCGTCCATCGACAAAAAGCAACAGCTGGAGTGGAGCCTCAGAATAGATAGGCTGATCCTGGGAAACTTGCATGTAATCTTGTTTCAGCACTGGTAACAACCTGGCGACGCTTTACAGAAAGTAAAATAAACTGACGGTTGTCGATGGTCGTTGTTTTCTTCCAATTTAATATCTATTTTAAATTTTTCATACACCCATCAGATTGGCATTTTTGACATGAGAAAAATCTTTGTGGGACTTTCACTGTCTTTGACGCTGGGTTTTACTCCCAGTTTTGCCTTAGCTCTGGAATATAAGTCTCAGTTAGACCTGAGTCAAAGTGTTGATTCAGTAGCAGGAGAAAATATATTTTATACCAAAGCTATGCAGCTAGTACAACAGCAGATTTATTTAATTGCTCGACTTGAGCAAGCACTGAGCAGTTCAGACCCCAACAGAATGAGATCCGTGAGGGGGCAATTAACTGTTTATACCCATTCTGTAGAAACTTTTCTCAAACGTCAGTACCCAAGTCCGAAAACTTTGTGTACCGCAAAAGGAGATTTGTCTCAACAGTCTGATTTAACTGTGCAACACGGGCATTTTTCGAGTTTTACCTGATTCAGCCTACCGTCGTCGGCCGAATACCCTCCAAAATCGATTACAACCAAGTGTTATTGAGCGTTATCCTTTTCCCTCTGTAGGTGAGGGTAAGGGAGATTTTACTCCTAGTTTAGCATTGAAAATGATTGACGATAACTTCCAGTTATTCCCTCAAGGAATAGATTATGGTTTTATCGTTAATATAGGTGATGTACCTTTAGAAAAATTGGATGGTAGACTACAAACTCTTGATCTATCAACGCGGGACTTTTTTCTCAACTACCAACCACCGAGAGAGTTAAAAGCCTTACAGGTAGATAGAAGGCGGTTTATTACAGGTAAAAATCAAAATTGGCAACAGTCGCAAATTTATTTGAGTGGTGCTAAAGCGGAAGTAAATAAAACTTATTTAGTGCGATCGCTCCAATTTCAACTCCCAGAAATCATCTCAGAACGTCAACCCGTACGCCGTTAAAATAGCCGTATCAGGCAACAATTAACAGAAGTGCCTAGTAGTGATACTATCATAGCCTTTCGTGCCGTGCGTCGCCGTCCTGATGGCAGCTACACTATTCTTTGGCGAGTTCTCAACCAGTTACCCGCACCGCAAATAAATGATTTAGAAAAATATGTGATTGGTGATTGGTGATTGGTGATTGGTGATTGGGGACTGGGGACTGGTGATTGGTGATTAGGTTATTTATCTCCCTGTTCCCTGTTCCCTGTTCCCTGAAATGCTAATGTAGAAATTGATAATAAATATCTATTTGTGATTTCCTGTGGTGCTTTATAAAAATCCTGTTATCTTTTTCAGTATAGCTGTTTTACTTTCTACCTTAACAGCCTGTGCTAATGGTCCTACTGCCAAAAATTTAGAACAGTCTTTAGCAGCAGATCCTAGACTGCAAACAAATACTGCGGTTTTTGGTGAAAACAAGAATCCAGAAATATCAACTGCACCTAAAGTTGAATTACCTGCTGACTTTCCTCAAGAAATTCCTATTTATCCCAATGCTAAGTTAGCAGAAATTCAACCTGCAAATAATAATTCAGATAATTCAGATAATTCAGATAATTCAACAAATTCAGAAAATCAAACTGAAAATAGAATTGTAACTCGTTGGCAAAGTGCAGATCCTAGTAATATGATTGCCAACTTTTACAGCAGTGAGTTTAAAAATCAGAATTGGCAAATTTTACAACAACCACAAGACGATACAGAAGGAACTTTTGAAGTCAAGCGGAATGATTTATTATTGAAAGTAGCAATTAACCCAAAAACCGTTACAAATCCAACACCAAATCAACCACAAACAGCTACAGAATTAACAATTGAATATACATCTAATAAGAGTAATAGTGTAACTGCAAATTCTGGGACAAATTCTGGGACAAATTCTCAACCAGGAGATTCGCAATTTATTGGACCAGTTTCACCAGGGGTTGATGTTTCTAATCAACCAACAAATACAGAAATTACAGCAATTGAAAATTCACAACCTCAAGAATTTACTGATTTGAATAAAGTACCACCAGAATGGCGGAAACAGATTGAAGATTTAGGTAGGTTAGGAGTTTTATCAATTGCATCAAACCCCAATAACAGCAATTCTAATGCTACAAATGCTCAACAATTTGCACCTGATAAAATCATCACTCGCAGAGAATTTGCTCGTTGGTTAGTAACTGCAAATAATGTCATGTATGCTAATAATCCTGCGAAAAAAATCCGTTTATCGTCCACAAATACACAACCAGTCTTTAGAGATGTTTTACCTAAAGATCCTGATTTTCCAACTATTCAAGGATTAGCAGAAGCGGGATTAATTCCTAGTATTTTATCAGGAGATACAACCGCAGTTTTATTTCGTCCTGATGCACCTTTAACCAGAGAAAATTTATTAATGTGGAAAGTTCCTTTAGATACCCGTCAAGCTTTACCGAATGCTAATTTGGAAGCTGTGAAACAAACTTGGGGTTTTCAGGATACAGAAAAAATTGATCCTAAAGCATTAAGAGCAATTTTAGCTGACTTTCAAAATGCAGAACAATCAAATATTAGGAGAGTTTTTGGATATACTACTCTTTTTCAACCGAAAAAAGCTGTAACTCGTGGGGAAGCTGCTGCTGCCATATCTTATTTTGGTTTGCAAAGTGAGGGGATGTCAACTACTGAAGCTTTGAAGTTGAAAGGGGAGTAAATTGTCAGAGTGAGGATTTTTGGGATTTGGGTATGTACAGGATTGATTTATTTGTCTGAATCATGATGTCCGGGATTTGAGGATTTATGGCTAACGCCACGCTTCGCTATCAGGATGAGATTTAGGAAGATAGAAAACTGTTATTTTATAATTAAGGAGTGATAATTTTTGATAAAATAAGATATTGAATTATTATTTCTAGGGTAATCTTAATTAAGAACACATACACAAAAACCATGAATCAGCTTTTAGAACAAGCATTCGCTTTAGTATCACAGCTACCAGAACAAGAACAAAATGAAATTGCTCAAATAATTTTTCAAAAAATAGTTCAGAATCAACAATTACTGCAACCCAAATATATGGATAAAAATATAGATTTTATGCAATTTGCTGGTATTGCTAATTCAGAAGAATCTATATTGTTACAGCAGCTTGAACATGAGATTGAAGAACAAAGATTACTAGACTCATCAAGGGAAATTGAATTGTGAAAAAAGTGATGTTAGATACTAATATCATCTCATATTTTTTGCGAGGTGAAACACAAGTAGTTCAAAAACTTCGGGAATATCAAAAAGTTGACTTAAAAAATAATCTAAAGTTTAATTCCTAGTTATTCAAATTCCTTCTGGTTGGCAAATTTTTAGATTGTCAGAATCAGGATTTACAGGATTTGAGGATTTACAGGATGTTATTGTGAGAGATGTTCCAGGTTTAACTATAGGTCTAATTCCAATAATGTTTGATCATATCTACCAGTTAATAACCAGTATATTGGTGCTATTAAACCAAATGGTTTCCATATTTTAGGATTTTTAATACCTTGATATCTACCTTGACAATTTGCTTGTGAAGTATCTCCTATCATCCCAAATGCAGAATAAGCAAAATAAGCAACTGCACAATTCCAATTATTACTCCAAATTTGTAAGGCTAATTTTGTATGAGGAAATTTCAGATCCACAAATTGATGCAGATTATTTTTGTAAGGATATACTTCAGGTAGATCAAAATGAGAAAACATTACTGCTATGCGATATTGAGGTTTATCATTTTGATAGATTTTTAAATTTAATATCCTTTCTAATACTGTGAGACTGTGAGCTATTTCAATATCATTTATAGCTGTAGATTTAACCACTGCCTAATACTGGTACTTATTCTGGCATAAGATGGTGGTGAGTGGTGGTTTATTCAGTAATTGGGCGGACAATCTTGTTAGAATCTTTAATGCCAACCCACATCCTGTAAATCCTGAAATCCTGGATATCCTGATTCAGACAAAAAATCAAACTTCCATAAACTGCGGAGATTTGATTTCCGCATCCTCACCAAAATGCTTATCTACCAAAATAGCAACTTGTGAAGGTTGAACTTTAGTATACCGGGTTTTATCTGGCATGACTAAATTAGGTCCAGCCTTACAATTTTTCATGCAACCAGTACCTTTAAGATCAACTGTATCCTGTAAACCGCGATCGCTCAACTCAGACTCCAACACCTGACACAACGCTTTACCACCGCGTTTCATGCAATCAGATTTTTGACACATTAAGATAGTTTGCTTTTTCGCTCGTTTGGGTTTACTCGTTTCCGGTGCTAAAGACACTCTTTCCATATTTAAATTAGGCGCAATTATTTCTACTTGAGAGCGCCCAGCCATTACCCGTTCAGCTTTTAACGTGACTTCCTCTTTTTTAGCGTCATACTTTTTAGTACCTACCACCTGTAACCAAGTACCACGAGGTAAACGCAAATCAAAAGCTACTCGTAAATGCTTGGCTAACTTTACATAACATTCACCGTCAGAAGTCGCTAATAATAAACCTTTTAACTTATAACCATCTTTAATCACAAAATCTAAAAATCTACCTTCTAGGCAAAATTCTGATACTTCTACATCAGTATAGATACTCATCTTTCGTTCACCCAAGATTAACTAAATACAAAGCAGATAAAAGGAAAACAGAAAATAATTACAAATTACAAGGCTTGATAACGCAAACGCAAACAATCTTTTAAATGACAAATTAAATCTTGACGAGAAGCTTTAACTTGTCTCACCACACTCCAAACTTGGATAGCTATTTGTGGGTTAGTAATTTCTACCTGCAATGGTTGGTTACTCTGACAATGACAAGGAATATCTAATTCATTTAAGCGTTGATAAACTTGCCAACGTTCTGACCAACTCACATCAATAACGTGCTGTGTTCCTAATTGTGAATTATGTGAATTAGAGAATTTCAAGTGAATTACCCTCAAAGTGCAACAAAATGGCAGTAAATAAAACAGAATAACCCCCTGTGACTGGGAGTTTATTGGACTTGAGCCTTATCAACCAGAATAGCGTAAGTGCAAATTATTGTCATTAAATTTGCAAAAAATTTTCATAAAACTTGAACCACCACACCCCGAAGGGTGTTATGCACAATGTGTAAATAAAGTCAAGGATATTAGCAAACAAACAGAGATGAAATTAATAGTTAACACCAGACATAAAAGGAAAACGAATACTTGCAGCGATAAAAATTAGAAATTCTGTCATATTTAGCAGACTGGCATGAAAATTTTTTAATGTTAAGATATAACAAAAAGCAGTAGTTGAAAAAAACAACTGCTACAAAGCGAGGAGAACCATGTCTGATACTCAAACTTTGATTCAAAATTTTGGTCAAGTATATGACAACCCTGTATTACTAGATCGCAGTGTCACCGAACCAGTAATTGAAGGATTCAATATTGCATTAGCTAGTTTTCAAGCACTTTACATACAGTACCAGAAACATCATTTTGTAGTTGAAGGTGCAGAATTTTATTCACTGCATGAGTTTTTTAAGGAAAGTTACGAGGAAGTACAAGATCACATCCATGAAATTGGTGAACGTTTAAATGGTTTGGGTGGTGTTCCCGTAGCTTCTTTTACTAAATTAGCTGAATTATGCTGTTTTGAACCAGAAGCAGATGGTACATTTTCTTGCCGGAAGATGATAGAAAATGACCTAGTAGCAGAACAAGCAATGATTAGCTTAATTCGCCGTTTAGCCTCTCAGGCAGAGAGTTTGGGAGATCGGGGGACAAGATATCTCTATGAACAAATCCTGCTAAAAACAGAAGAAAGAGCTTATCATTTAGCACATTTTTTAGCTAAGGATAGTTTAACATTAGGTTTTGTTCAAAGAACCACAAACTAAATTTAACCTCATCTTAAATTTCTGCATTTATATAGATGCAGAATTTAGTAGAGTAGATTAGAACCGAAAATAAAAAATTGGCAGCTAGGTAAAACCACAGATGAGTTACCTATCTGTCATTTTTTGTATTTATCAGTGCAATTATTATTAATTATATAAAATGCAAATATTTGTCATTTGCTGATCAAGCAGGACTTACGGAAAACAGAAAGGAGGTAGGGGTAATTCATGAATTACCCCTACGAATAAAACATCACTAAAAATTGTTAAAAATCATATTTAACAGTTATTGAAAATAAATTTCAGGAAAATTTATCAACTCAGAAGCTATAAATTCTCAAAAATAATCTGAAAAATAGGATCATCATAAAATGAACATTCATCCTCAAAGCAAATATTCAGGAAAAAATCTCACAATAGCTGCAAACTATTTAGGACTTACGCAGAAGTTATGGAAGAATGAACCGCAGAGGCGCAGAGGACGCAGAGAATGAGAGTTTGAGAGGTATTTTGGGTGAGTCTTGAGTTTCTTCCTTTGCGTCTTTGCTTATTTGCGTCTACCCTGCGGGATCTCCTGACGGAGATTGCGCGAAACACAATATCTGGAAAAGAGAATTGTTCAGTTATTCTTTTACATCTGCGTTTATCTGCGTGTATCTGCGTTAAATTACTCAAGATAACCGAAAAATTAGGCTACACTGTTAAAAAATCTACCTAATCACAAGAACTAAGAAAACTTAATAATAAATATAAGGACTAGGGGTAAAGACCCTTAAAATAGTCAAGATTTGTATTTTCCTGATCTAAAGTAACAACTATGCCTCGTCGTCAAGATATCCACAAAATTCTTCTGTTAGGTTCTGGTCCTATTGTCATTGGCCAAGCTTGTGAGTTTGACTATTCTGGTACTCAAGCCTGTAAAGCTTTACGGGAAGAAGGTTTTGAGGTGGTGCTGGTAAACTCTAACCCGGCTACTATTATGACTGATCCAGAAACGGCCGATCGCACTTATATCGAACCGCTAACACCGGAAATGGTAGAAAAGGTTATTGCTAAGGAACGTCCTGATGCTCTTTTACCGACTATGGGCGGACAAACTGCTTTAAATCTTGCGGTTGCTTTAGCAAAAAATGGGGCTTTAGAAAAGTATAACGTCGAATTAATCGGTGCGAAATTACCAGCGATTGAAAAAGCTGAAGATCGCAAGTTGTTTAACGAAGCGATGGATAAGATCGGGGTGAATGTTTGTCCTAGTGGTACAGCGTCAACCTTAGAAGAAGCTAAGGCGATCGCCGATCGGATAGGATCTTATCCTCTCATTATTCGTCCTGCTTTCACAATGGGCGGTACTGGTGGCGGTATTGCTTACAATAAAGAAGAATTTGAAGTGATGGCACAGGTTGGTATTGATGCTAGTCCTGTTTCTCAAATTCTTATAGATCAGTCTTTATTAGGTTGGAAGGAATATGAACTAGAAGTGATGCGGGATCTTGCGGATAACGTTGTCATTATCTGTTCTATCGAAAACTTCGATCCGATGGGGATTCATACAGGTGATTCTATCACAGTCGCCCCTGCCCAAACTCTCACAGATAAAGAATATCAACGTCTGCGGGATATGGCGATCAAAATTATCCGGGAAATAGGGGTGGAAACCGGTGGTTCTAATATTCAGTTTGCGGTGAACCCAGTAAATGGGGATGTGGTAGTTATTGAAATGAACCCTCGTGTTTCCCGCAGTTCTGCGTTAGCTTCTAAAGCAACTGGTTTTCCTATTGCAAAGATGGCCGCAAAGTTAGCTGTGGGTTACACTTTGGATGAAATTAGTAATGATATTACTAAGAAAACCCCCGCTTCTTTTGAACCGACTATTGACTATGTAGTTACAAAAATTCCCCGGTTTGCGTTTGAAAAGTTTCCTGGTTCTGATCCAGTGTTAACTACGCAAATGAAGTCTGTGGGGGAAGCAATGGCCATAGGAAGAACTTTTAATGAGTCTTTCCAAAAAGCTATGCGGTCCTTGGAAACTGGCCGCGCTGGATGGGGTGCTGATAAACCAGAAAAGTTACCCAGTGGGGAACAAATTCGCGCTCAGTTACGTACACCTAACCCAGAGAGAGTTTTTGCTTTGCGTCATGCAATGCTGTTAGGTATCAGTAATGAGGAAATTTACGAACTAACTGCCATAGATCCCTGGTTTTTGGATAAATTACAGCAAATTCTGGAAGTTGAGAAGTTCTTAAAACGCAGTCCTTTACAGCAGTTGACAAAAGAGCAAATGTATGATGTCAAGCGTAATGGTTTTAGCGATCGCCAAATTGCTTTCTGTACCAAAACCAAGGAAGATGAAGTTAGAGCATATCGTAAACAGTTAGGTGTTATCCCCGTTTACAAAACTGTGGATACCTGCGCTGCGGAGTTTGAAGCGTTCACACCTTATTATTATTCTACCTACGAGGAAGAAACGGAAGTTTTACCCACCGATAAACCCAAGGTAATGATTTTGGGAGGTGGTCCAAACCGTATTGGTCAGGGGATAGAATTTGATTATTGTTGCTGTCATGCGGCATACTCTTTGAAAGCTGCGGGTTATGAAACCATGATGGTGAACTCTAACCCGGAGACGGTTTCTACTGATTACGATACTAGTGATCGCCTATATTTTGAACCTCTGACTAAAGAAGACGTACTCAATATTATTGAAGCGGAAAACCCTGTAGGTATTATCGTCCAGTTCGGTGGACAAACTCCATTAAAATTAGCAGTTCCCCTACAACAATACTTACAGCAATCACCAATCACCAATCACCAATCACCAATCACCCAAATTTGGGGTACTTCTCCTGATTCTATCGACATGGCAGAAAATCGGGAACGGTTTGAAAAGATTCTTCAAGAGTTGAATATTGCCCAACCGCCTAATGGTATCGCTAGAAGTTATGAAGATGCGTTAATTGTCGCTAAACGGATCGGCTACCCCGTTGTGGTTCGCCCTAGTTACGTTTTGGGTGGACGAGCAATGGAGATAGTCTACTCTGATGCAGAGTTAGAAAGATATATGACTTTTGCAGTGCAGGTAGAACCAGATCATCCAATTTTAATTGATAAGTTCCTAGAAAATGCCATTGAAGTGGATGTAGATGCGATCGCCGATCATACGGGTAGAGTGGTTATTGGTGGCATTATGGAACACATTGAACAAGCGGGTATTCACTCAGGAGATTCGGCTTGTTCTCTCCCTTCCATTTCCCTCTCTCCCGCAGTCCTTAACCAAATTAGAACTTGGACAGTTGAACTGGCAAAAGCTTTATCTGTAGTGGGTTTGATGAATATTCAATTTGCCGTTGTTGGTGCAAATAGTTATTCTCCCCAAGTCTACATTTTAGAAGCTAACCCCCGTGCATCTCGCACTGTTCCATTTGTGTCTAAAGCAACAGGCGTACCTTTAGCTAAGTTGGCATCTTTAATTATGTCTGGTAAGACTTTAGAGGAATTAAACTTTACTCAGGAAGTCATTCCCTCTCATATAGCTGTGAAAGAAGCAGTTTTACCCTTTAATAAATTCCCCGGTACTGATACCATCTTAGGTCCTGAAATGCGTTCCACTGGGGAAGTTATGGGAATTGATGCTGATTTTGGGCGGGCATTTGCTAAAGCGGAAATGGGCGCAGGAGAAAAATTACCCCTCCAGGGTACTGTATTTGTGTCTATGAGCGATCGGGATAAAGCCTTAGTTGTGGATGTGGTGAAAGAATTTATCAACCTGGGTTTTCATATTATCGCTACCCAAGGTACACGCCAATATTTGAAGGAGCAAGGTTTAAAAGTTGAGCAAGTGCTGAAACTTCATGAAGGTCGTCCTAATGTGATTGACGCGATCAAAAATCAACAAATTCAGTTAATTATTAACACACCATCAGGGGAAGAAGCCCGTACAGATGGACAACTGATCCGCCGTACAGCTTTAGCCTACAAAATTCCCATAATTACAACTATAGCAGGTGCGCGGGCAACAGTAGCCGCTATCCGTTCCCTGCAAAACACCACCTTAGATGTGAAAGTGATCCAGGAATATTGTCCTATCTAGGTGACTGGGGACTGGGGACACTTCGACAAGCTCAGTGCATCGCTGGGGACTGGGGACTGGGAAATAATTTTCTCCCCTGCTTCCCCATCTTCCTATCCCCTGTTCCCTGTTCCCTGTTCCCTGTTCCCTAAACATTAAGCAATCATTATAAGAGAATCTTTATAGTTAATATTGAGATATTTTAACAAATATGAGGAAACCATCTACTTCTCATTTTTACTTCTAAACTCCTGACTCTTGTCTTATGACTCCTGTCTCCTGCCTCCTGACTCCTGCTTCCTATAATATTTCAGTACAATTACGACATAACCTAACCTGATGTAACCAGGAATTTTCCAGTTACTCGGTAGTCAAGCTTTTTTAATAAATGTTACAATTATTAACAATCACATCAAACGGAAAATGTTAGACAGATCATGGTATCTCTAAGTACAGGTACTTGTAATTACAAGTAAATAACTGTACCGTCTAGCAGTTAATAAGCCTAAATTGACGACATACCGGAAACAAAGCGGATCGGGTATGTAAATTGCAAACCAGAGCATAGTTTTCTAGTTAACCTGGGTATTATCTTCTCAAGGCATCAGCTAATGACACTACCAACCAACCCAACATCAACCAAGAGTAGCGCCATGAAGACGGCTCAGACACCTACAGACCTCGTGCGGACCTACCTAAGAGAAATTGGTCGCGTGCCACTTTTAACGCATGAGGAAGAAATTCACTTTGGGAAACAGGTACAAAGATGTACCGCGTTGTATGAGGTGAGAGATAATCTTGCTACTCAGTTAGAACGTCAACCAACTGTAGAAGAGTGGGCAAATGTAGCTGAGTTAGAAGTAAAAGAATTAAATAGAGCGATCGCCGAAGGTGAAATTGCTAAACGGAAAATGGTAGAAGCTAATTTGCGTTTAGTAGTGTCTGTAGCGAAAAAGTATATTAAACGTAATGTTGATTTACTTGACTTAATCCAAGAAGGTAGTATAGGAATGCAACGGGGTGTAGAAAAATTTGACCCCACAAAAGGCTATAGATTTTCTACTTATGCCTACTGGTGGATACGTCAGGCGATCACTCGCGCCATAGCGGAAAAAGCCCGCACTATTAGGCTACCTATTCATATTACGGAAAAATTAAACAAAATTAAGAAAGCCCAAAGGCAATTATCCCAAAAATTGGGACGTGCGCCTAGTATTTCTGAACTAGCTGACGAATTACAATTAACGCCTAAACAGGTGCGGGAGTGTCTAGAAAAAGCACGTTTACCCTTGTCTCTTGATTTGCGTCTAGGTGATAATTATGACACCGAACTAGGGGAAATGTTGGAAGATACAGGTGCATCACCTGAAGATTTTGTGATGCAATCTTCTCTATCTTGCGACATAGAACGGATGATGTCAGAACTCACACCCCAACAAAAAGAAGTCATTAGATTGAGGTTTGGGTTATCAGATGGACAATCTATGACATTAGCCCGAATTGGTGAAATACTTAATATTAGTCGGGAACGAGTGCGACAAATTGAAAGAGAAGCCTTAACAAAACTTCGTAAATCCAAACATAGCATGAATGAGTATCTTGCTAGTTAGTCAGGAGTCAGGAGGCAGGAGTCAGGAGAACATTAATAACTTTATTACCTATTCCCTTCTTTTGCCTTTTGCCTTTTGCCTCTTGCCTTCTTACCGTCACCTAGATTCATTCGCAATAATACGCTGTTTTTGGTACGGTTAAACCGACTCCCCCGACTGAAATAACCTGTTACATTGAATGACATAGACACAAAGTTAAATTTTCGTCGTCATTAAGTCGTCATTAAATAGAAAACAGGTTATTTATCATTGTAGTCACAATTACCATAGATAGTAGTTGTAGCAAAGGAGATCAAAAGTGAGTAACCAACCTAATCGAGTATCAGAATTTTTCAACGGTGAAACAGAAAATAGCAACTTATTATGGCAGTACGTTAAATCTCTAAGTCCAGAAACCGTAACACAGTTATCTAAACCTACTTCTGCGGAAGTATTTCAAGTGATGGAACGAAATATTGTGGGACTGTTGGGAAATCTACCTTCTGAACATTTTGGTGTTACCATTACAACTAGCAGAGAAAATTTAGGTAGATTATTAGCTTCTGCAATGATTAGTGGTTATTTTTTGCGGAATGCAGAACAAAGAATGAACTTTGATATGGCTATACAAGGAACAGAAGCAAGCAGTAGTGATGTTGCTGAATAAGTTAACAAATTAGCACCAATTAAATAAATTCTCTGATAAATCCAAAATGAAGATACCAGAATTTTAATAATTGGTGTTTTTTTATGACGTAAATGTTAAAATTAGGTAGTTTTCAGTTTTCAGATCCCCGACTTCTTTAAGAAGTTGGGGATATATAACGATTTTAGAATGATTAAATTTTACCATAATTATTATGACAGAAATATCAAATGTTACCCATAAAATTATTGGTGTTGCTGTTATTTGGAACAACGAAAAACAGATTTTAATTGATCGTCGTCTTCCCACAGGAACAATGGCGAATTTATGGGAATTTCCTGGAGGTAAAATTGAAACAGGAGAAACTATAGAAGAATGTATAGAAAGAGAAATTTTAGAAGAGTTAGGAATTAAAATAGAAGTTGGCAAACATTTGATTACTGTTGATCATACTTATCCTCATTTACGAGTAACTTTGACAGTGCATCATTGTCATTATTTATCAGGTATTCCCCAAGCTATTGAATGTGCGGAAGTGCGTTGGGTGGGTTTGGATGAGTTGGATAATTTTGATTTTCCTGAAGCAAATGGAGAAATTATCGCTGCTTTGAGAAAAAGGTAAGAACAATTATTTAAATTCATCAAGTTATCAAAGATGATAAGCGAAACATGAAAAATAAAGCAGGGTTAGAAATTGGTGAAATAAAAATGGAAGAAAACAGAATACTTACTGATAAATTTCCCACACCTAACCCTTTAGAAATTGTGGTGACATTAAGACAAGAAGAAGATAAACCTGATGATTTAGCTGCATTTTTAGAGTTTTTGCGTTATGGGTTTGGACATTATAAAGAATGGACAACATTACCCGCACCTCTATTTTTTGAAAGAGTTGTCAGAGACTATATTAGTGAGTTTTGGATTACTGATGATGTGGATGATGAAGAATTAGAAATAGAAGACAATCAGACAAATGAAGGAGAACCTAGACAACTAAGTTTATTTTGATTGATTAACGGAGTTGGGATTTCAAATCAAATTCTTTGAGACAATTAATAGTGTTGGGTTTCCTGACCTCAACCCAACCTTGTATCTTAGAGGTATGTTAGAGGAAGTGGTAGACCGTCCCAACCTTGGTCAGAAAAGACCGCTTCGTAGCAAGGATCACCACAACAATCT
>NZ_JACJPT010000069.1:0-27361 GCF_014696195.1 Sphaerospermopsis sp. FACHB-1094
AGATTGTTGTGGTGATCCTTGCTACGAAGCGGTCTTTTCTGACCAAGGTTGGGACGGTCTACCACTTCCTCTAACATACCTCTAAGATACAAGGTTGGGTTAAGCGATAGCGCAACCCAACAAAAGCTTATAAATGTTGGGTTTTGTTCCTCTAGTTACCAATCACCAATCACCAATCACCAATCACCAATTACCAATCACCTATTACCAATCACCTATTATGAATTAATTTCTCCTCTCACTAAAATTACTGTACTATCAACACCAGAAGCAATATTTTCAGGAATATTACCGTGAATTGCTTGTTGTAATAAACCCTCACGAGAAGCACCCAAAACTACAACATCAAAATCTTCTTTCTTGACTAAATTAATTACCCCTTCGGTAACAGAATCAGCTTCTATAGGTGTTGCAAAAACATTACTATGTAAATTGCGGTGTCGGATTAACTGACGAGTATATTCTTCTAAAAATTGCAGATTTGGTTTTAATTCCGATGGTTTAAATACTTGAGTGAGGCGAATTTCTGGCTCATTTCCTAATGTGACTAAAGCTGGTAATAATTTAATGGCTATAGGTGCATTTGGTCCCCCTGCCATTGGTACTAACCAACGGTTAAAATGGGGAGGTTCTGAATAATTGCCTAACTTCACAACAACTACATCACAGGTAGCTTGACGAATTATAGTGTCAACAACAGTACCAAAAATACGGCCGGGGGTAGAAGTATTTCCTTTCCAACCCATGAACATTAAATCTATATGACGTTCTTTGATTGTTTCTAAAATTGCTTGCCCAACATCATGGGCAACTCGTATTTGTGTATGAATAGGAATGTGCAATTTTTTGGCTAAAGCTTCCGCGTGTCTGAGTAAGCGACGACTTCTTGTAGTTCTGACTTCTGTTTCTGATGGGGAACTGTTACGGG
Organism: Sphaerospermopsis sp. FACHB-1094; assembly: GCF_014696195.1. Classification (NCBI taxonomy): domain Bacteria; kingdom Bacillati; phylum Cyanobacteriota; class Cyanophyceae; order Nostocales; family Aphanizomenonaceae; genus Sphaerospermopsis; species Sphaerospermopsis sp. FACHB-1094. Next base: position 929 of record NZ_JACJPT010000069.1, read on the forward strand.
ATACTAAAATAATTTGTAAACACTCTAATTCATAATGGCGATCGCGGGCAATAGTAGCAGCCATTTGTAATAAAGTTTCTGCTGTATCTGGGTTAGCAAGTGTAACTAATAATCTACCTCTACCAATATTAGGCGATCGCGTTTGGTACACTACATAAGATGGTTCTGGTTGTGGTCCAGTCATACCATTTTTACAGTTCAGACGATCTGCTTCTGCTCTAATAATATCTGCACGAGTAATAATACCAATCAATTTTTGTTTTTCTACCACTGGTAAACGACTAATTTGATAACGATCCAGTAAATACAGTACATCACTCAAAGTTTGTGTCGGCTTAACTGTGATTGGTTTTGGTGTCATGATTTCCCTTAAAACTGTATGCCGGAAGGGGTAAATATTTTGTATATCTGATTGAGTAATAATTCCCACTAATTGATTTTTTTCTACCACTGGAAACCCCCGATGATGAGAACGAGAAAAGGCTTGAATTGATTCTTCTATAGACATTTCTGCCTCTAGAGTTTCTACCCGTTGCTGCATTACATCCTTGGCTGTTAATTCAGTTAATACCCCTTCAATTGGAGCATTTTTCTGAAGTTTGATCCCATTTAATAGTAAAAGTTTTTCATACAGTGAACCAGGTAAAACTTGATCCGCAACTAAATAAGAAGTGACAGAAACAATCATCAAAGGTAATACAAGATTGAAATCTGTCGTCATTTCAAAAATAATCACAATAGCTGTAATCGGAACTTTAGAAACGGCGCTAAAAAAGCCCCCCATTCCTGCTAAAGCGTAGGTAGTAGGAGAACCAAAACCCCACAGTTGAAACTCACAAACTCCAACTATATGACCTAAACAAGAACCTAAAATTAAACTGGGTGCAAATAATCCCCCTGGAGCGCCAGAACCAAAGGCAATTAATGTTAAAATAAATTGACTAATAAAAGTGATAATTGCTAACAAAAGATTCGGTTGACTGGCAATCATATACTCCCGCAAACCAGCATTATCACGATAATATTCCGGGAGTAAAGCCACAATTAAACCCGAAATCAAGCCAGCTAAAGCCACTCTTAAAGATAAGCTAATGTGTAATCTCCGATAAGTTTTAATACTGAATATTAAACCGTGATTAAATACAGCACCTAGCAACCCTGCCAACACACCCAACAATAAAAATATAGGAATTTCTTGCAGGGAAAATTGGCTAGAATAGTCCATTAATTCTAGGTTTAGTTGCAAACTTCCACCACCTAATAACCGGGAAATTACACCACCGATAAAACAGGCAATAATGGCAGTTCCTAAAGTTAGTCCTGATAAATCTTGGAGTAACTCTTCAATAATAAATAATACCCCAGCAATAGGGGCATTAAAAGCAGCGGATAAACCAGCACCCGCACCTGCGGCGATCATTTGGCGGCGATGTTCTGGGGAAGTGGGAAAAGTGCGACTCATTCCGGCCGCTAAACCTGCACCTACTTGGACCGTGGGACCTTGTCTTCCTAATGTGATCCCCGAACCCAAGGCAATGATAGCACTGAGTAACTTAATTAATGCCACTCGCCACGATAACTTAATAGGAACATTGGCAAGACTAGCTTTAACTTGAGGAATACCACTACCAGCGGCCTCTGGTGCTAACCTTTGTACCAACCAACCTGCTAAAAAGCCAAAACTCATCCCAATTAAAGGTAAAGTTAGCCAAGCTGGTAAAAGTTGGGTACTGTGAACTCGCCATGTTCCCAACCAACCTGAACCTTGTTTAAGTAATACTGCTGATAAAGCCGCAATAATTCCTATGACACAAGCTTCAATATTGGCATAGCCCATTGAAGATATTGCTAAACTTTTTTTGGACTGCCACAAGTTGCGAAAACGCTGGGTTAGTATGTCCGGGAAAATCATAATTTAAAATTTAAAATTCAACATTCAAAATTGAAAAATAACCTCCATAAATCATAATTCTCTATAATTGGTGATTGGTGATTGGTGATTGGTGATTGGTAAAATTATTACCTATTCTCTCTTACCTTCTTACTGTCACCTGTCACCTGTCACCTGTCACCTAAAATCAACTATTTTTCCCAGTTGTAGAAAGTCCTTCCACTATCAAAGATGGAGTATAACAAGAACCATTCCAATCTGCATCCCCACCGAGTTTAACTATTTGTTTGAGGGCTGTGTAAACATTGCCGGCGACCATTGTATCTTTAACTCTACCAATTATTTGACCTTTTTTTACCAAATATCCCAAATCAATATTGATAGAAAAATCACCAGAAATTCCTCCTCCTCCTCCTAGCATTTGATCGACTATTAAACCTTCATCCATATCTTGAATTAATTCTTGTAACGTTGCTTTACCAGGTTGGATGAGAAAGTTAAATAAACCAGGGGTGGGATAACTACCCAAACCAGGGCGAAAACCATTACCAGTGCTACCAATACCTAATTGTCTGCCAATAGTGCGATCGCTATAAAAATTGCGTAAAATTCCGTTTTCGATAAATATCAAAGACTTGGTAGGATTGCCTTCATCATCAAAAGGACAACTGTAAGGACCTGCTTGGGGGTTTTGGTAAAGGGTGAGAGAGGGTGCAACAACAGGTAGACCCTTTTTTTCTGCCCAAGGAGAAGCTTTTTCCAAGACTTGCTTACCATTTAATGCAGCTTGGACAGTTCCCCAAAGCATATCCGCAGCTTTGGAAGTAAATAAAACTGGAAACCGACCGCTAGGGGTAGAAACGTTTTCTTTTGCCCAATTTAATCGCTGTAAAATTTGATTCGCCACTCTGGCGGGTTCAAGTTCACCGCGTTGGGTTTGTCCATCAGCAACACTGAGAAAATCATCACCTCTGACCCATTCTGCGGACATATAGCAACTGAGAGTAGTATCAGTATAGTGACAATCCAAACCTTTGCTATTGATTAAACGAGTATTTTCTACATCACATTCCCAATCACTATTACAGAGAACATCAGGATAGAATTCACGCACGATAGCGATCGCATTTTTGCCCCAGTCTATCAGTTTTTCCACTGGAACAGCTTCCCCCAAATCAGGGTAATATTTTTCAGAATTACGACTGAGTTCTACAGGTTCAGGGTGATTTAACTGACTGAGAACTAAAGCTCGTTCTACCATCCCTTGAGGATCTACAGAACCGTAAGCCACAGTCAGTCCTGGACGACCGTTTCGCCATAGCCGCAATGCTGTACCTTCAGATTGACTGGTTTCTAGTTGTTTTAAGCGGTTGGCCTCAAAAAACACAGGACGAGAAAGCGATCGGGACTGATACACTTCCGCAGCCTCTGCGCCAGATTTTAAAGCCAGTTCTAGCAACTGTTCCGCTAGTGTATCTTGTGACAATTTTGCAGAACCCATTTCCCTTGATTAATTGTGGATTTTGGATTTTGAACCCCAGATAGACCAGTCCATTATCCCATCAGCGTGCATCAACAGTTATTATTTTTGGGTAATTGGGGACTGGTCACCAGTCACCAGTCACCAGTCCCTACAGATTCACCTCTTGTAACAGCCAAAAACCAGCAAAAGATTGAGCTTGGGGATCGGACTGGACACCAATAAAATGCACTCCATTGGCTTTTTGTTTGGCTGCTTCAAAACCTTGTGCTTCTTTGAGCAGTTGAGGAGTTCTGATATTTGCCAAAATCCAACTTTCTGTTGCACCGGTTTCTAAAATCAGCCTGTCTCCTTGACTGGTATCAAATCGCAGATAAGCTAACTCTAAACCTGACATCCACCCAGCGATAGGTAAAGCTCTAGGTGAAAAAATCAAAATCCCCGGAATGCGAGTTTCTGGGGGTAATTGTGCCAATTCTAGGGGAAAAGCTTCACCAAAGCCAATTTCCCATTCTGGCATATCTGCAAAATCACTGGCTTCTAAACTCACAAATGCCCATTGTTTGCCTTCCAACGCATCTGGTAAACGCTGTGGTAAAGGTCTTTCTAAGCGTACAGAAGGATTTGTACCGCCTTGATATCCTGGTTCTTGGGGATAAACTTCCTCCATGCGCTGCTGTATCCATTGATTGAGAATCAATGCTTTCCGACTAGGTAAGGCAGGAATACCTATATCTTGACAGGCTTTTGTAATCATATTATTCATTTGCCGACGGAAAAAGCGGATTTTAATTGGTGCTTTTCCCGCTTTTTCGATCGCTTCTTGTAACGCTGTCCGCAACCAAACTGAATTTACTTGGGTACTAGGGCAATATTGAGCATAGCGAAACAAGGAATCTGTTTTAGTGCGTACATCAGTAGGACTTTCACACACTAAGACTTCCCAAACTTTTTTTTGATTTGCGTCCAATATCGGACGAGAGTAAAAATCGAGTTCCCAAATACTGCCCATGTTATACGATGAAATCTGGCGAGTTGATGTTTTGTTATCTTTCCACTCTACCAATCTACAGCCGCAATGAACGATCACTCATTACTCATCACTGGTTCTAATTTTCCTAGTTCTGTTGGTAAATGCTGTTCCATCCAATTACTCAAATCAGCTAGAAATTCACGATAATTAAGATCACAATGTAAATCGTGATATGCTCCCGGATATTCAATACGCAACTTATCTGCACAAGTTACTCGTTGATAAAAAATTTCACTCCCCTCTGGAAAAACTACTCTGTCAGCACCACCATGTAAAATTAATAAAGGTGCTTTCCATTCATGGGCGTGGGCATTGATCCAAGCTAATGTAGTAAAGAACTCTGTGGAAAACCGGGCTGTTGCACGGGTATGGCGTAAGGTATCTTGAGTGTAGGTAGCTACAATTTTCGGATCTCTTGAACCTGCGGTGGTGTCGAGTCCAGTATTTAAGGAAAAACGCGGCCACAAGCGCGAAAGCATTTTTCCCAACAGTACAAGCACTGGTGATACTCCCACTTCTCCAATGCTAGGTGCAACTGCAATCACTCCCTGTAATGCAGATATCTCTTCTGGATGGCGCAAAGCATATTCTAAAACTATCATTCCCCCCATGCTATGTCCAAATAAAAAAATGGGAATTTGTGGTTGTTGCTGTTGCATCATTTTTAAGAATGTTTGCACGTCATTACGAAACTCGGACCAAGTATTAATGTAACCTCTTTGACCTGGTGATTGTCCATGACCACGCAAATCTAAGCCATAAACAGCATATTGCTGAGGTAACAAATTTTCAATTATATTTTTGTAAAGTCCGCTGTGTCCTCCGAGTCCATGTACTAATGCTAATATCCCCCTGATTTTACCCCCTGGATTCCAGTTTTGATAATACAGATCAATTCCCCCAACACCTTTAAATGTGCCTACGCTGTGGTAAATAGTCATGATTAGTTTTTTACCTAATTTCCCAGCAACTTTTTAGCCTATCAACGTACATTGTAGGGAAAATATCTTCTAACTGTGGGAGGATTACAGAAATTTTGGTGATTGGTGATTGGTGATTGGTGATTGGGTTGTTACAGTATATTGTAAAGATGGAAAATAATAACGAGTCTGATAATTTACCGCTTTTGACTGAGAACGCTATTAAACGGGTTTGGGAAGGTGTGGCGGCGGCGAGCGATCGCTCTATTCGAGATACTATTGATACTACTCTCAATCATTTATCTGCTATTGATCAGGAAAATACAGAACCGCGAGTTAATGCTAATATCAGACGTTGGGTGTTGCGATCGCTCATTCATTGCTTTTTCCGTGTCCGTGTGGAAAACATCAAAAATATACCACATACATCAGCTATTTTAGCAGCTAATCATCTCCATCATTTTGACCCTTTAGTTTTACTCGCAGAAATATCGACTCAATCGTATTATTATATTCTTGGTGATGCCCGCACTCTCTATAATAAATGGTGGAAACGCCTGATTTTAGGTTTTGCAGGTGGTGTTATTCCTTTACAAAGAATTTGGGGAGAAGAACAGGCTGTTATTGCTGCTGCTGAAGCGGGAAGGGATGATTTAAAGGAACTGGCAGAAGTTATTAAAAATACCGTTAATCCTGGTGGAAATATTCAAACAGTCCGCCGCATAGACCGCATTGTTTCGGCAATTTTAGCCCGTGGGGATGGGTTGATGATTTTTCCCGAAGGGAGACTGGGAAATGCTGAGGGTCGTTTGCATCCCCTAAAACGGGGAACTGTAATTTATGCGTTGCGGGCTGAAGTGCCAATTGTACCCATAGCATTAATCGGCACTCATGATTTATTTTGGAGAAAAAAGTTAACAATTCGGGTAGGTGAACCTTTGTATTTTCCTGCAACTTCTCGGCCAAAGCGTCAGGAAATAGATGTAGCTTTGGAAACTTTGGAACAAGCAATAAGGGATTTGTTACCTACAGATTATCATGAACCGGAGGGGATAAAGTTGTTACAAGGTTTTTTGAATCGGATGTTGTGCTAAGAGGATTTTTTTCTTATTTTCTCACGCAGAGAGGAAGAAAAATGAAATAAGTACCCAAATTGGTATAGTCTATTCCTAAATTTAAAAATCCTTAACCGAAGTTATTTAAAATGCAAATAGACTTTCACCACGGTGTTACCTACGTAGTGGCACGACTAGCGGGTTTTAAACATGAAGATGCTAGTATTATCGCTTACTGCGCCCAATATGTAGATGATGCCATTAATGGCGGTATGATTAGATTTGATAATGGGGCAATGTTTACCCGCATCAGTTCAGCGCATAAGATGTTAGATTATCGCAACTTTCAAGAATTAGCAAATTATCATGTGTGGATACCTTTTCATTTTTTACCAGGAAATGGGGGTAAAAAAGCAGGTGAGAACCCGGAAGGAAAGTTTATTGAAAAGTTAATTTGTCGTCCTAATAGTGATGTTGCACAGCAGATGGTAAGGGAGTGTATTCAATGTCGTCAAACTGCTTATAGTTTACATCGTTTAGGGATTACAATGCACGTTTATGTTGATACTTGGGCGCATCAAGGTTTTGCAGGGGTGAACCATCGAGTTAATGAAGCGAAAAAATTACTTGATGAATATGACAAACCTGATAAAAATTTAATGGATAGATTGAAAAATTATTTTGTTAGTGAAGCTTTACCTTTAGGACATGGTGCGGTTTTAAGTCATCCTGATAAACCTTATTTACGTTGGGGTTATATTAATGGTAGAGGTGAGAAAATTAGACGCAATAATCCTGAAGATTTTTTAGCGGCTGCTGATAATATGTGTAAGGCTATGCAGCGTTATTTATTAGGTGATGCTGATGCTATTGTACCAGGTTTACCGGAAGCAGATAAAAGTTTAATTGCTTGGATGTTAGAAAATATTAAAGATAAAAATGGTCATGCACGTCATCACAAATGGTTAGATGCTATTTCTCAAGGTAAATTTAGTTTTGGAGATGCTAATGTAGACTATATTCCTAAAGGTCAAGGGTCTTGGAAATATCAAGCTTTACGAACTGAAAAAGCAGTTGATAAGGATAATGAAATTTTCCACTATCATCCTAGTTTTTTAGTCAGTAATTGGAAATTATTTCACGACGCTTTACAAGCACATCAATTTTATATTATTCATGATTTATTACCTAAATATGGAATTTGTGTAGCTTGATTTAGGTGAATTTTAGACCCCAACTTCTGGTTTTATATTGTGAAAAAGTCGGGAATATTTGCATTTTAAAATATGGATTAAATTAATATCCCAACTAACCAACAGCAAAATTTGTATAGGGTCGAATTTTGGGATGACGGAAACCAAGTACAATATCTTGCTTGGGAACACCTGCTTCCATTAATTCATTAGCAATTCCTTCTTCAGTATCATCATATTGAATCCAAATTTTACTATCAATTAAGTCTATGTGAATAGGTGTAGTGTGTAAATATTTATCGTTATTCCAACCAATATCTAATACCAAATAACGTCCTCTCTCATCATCAAATAAAACTTGAGATTCATAACCATCGGGTATAGAAGCTCGATATTCGGCATTTTCTGTAAGAATTTTTTTGATAATTTCTTGATAGCTTAATTTGGTATCCATTTTACTATCTCCTCAATTATATCATCAAATACAATTAATTTGATAATCTTGTTCTTGATTAAAATCTGTCCTAGTTCTATTGTAAACAATTATGGTAGATATCACGTCTTGACATACTCAATTTATTGGATAATGTTGAAAAAACTAACCTTGCAACAATCCTTTAAAGAAATAAATCATGTTCATAAAAATCATTTCTATCCACAGCATGACGTGATCCAACCATGCTAAAATTTGCTCTAATGGGTGTTTTTCATACCCGATAAATGTAGCAGTTGTTTCTATCCAGTCCGGTTTTAATTTATGTTGTTTTTGTTGTTGTTTTTGTTGTTGTTTTTCCGCTTCTCTTGCATTTGCAAAACTAGATTCAGGTGTTGATGATACAGATTTTTTGTTTTTAAAAACCTTCCTTTCCTTTGTATTGAATACTTCTTGATTTTTGTCTTCTGTGGTGTTAGCCTTGATTTCTGCTGTGATTTCCAAATTACCAAATAAATCACCCCAAGTTAACCAAGAATCTCCGGTTAACTCAGATGTTTGAATTTGCCGAGTATCAATAAATGTGTTAACAGTTTGGTGAGAAATTTTAATTTTATTAAATTTATAATCTTTTTCATCTTCCCTCAGTTGGGGAATTTTTCTACCTCCAAAAAAGTAATTAATTGCTGATTCTATTAAAGTGGGAATATTCAAACTTTGCTGTTCGCTGGTTAAATTATCAGCATTTACAGAAATTTCTCCCCTAGCTTCTACCTGTTCTTTCCCATAAATAAAGATATATAATTGAGTTTTGGCAACTTTAATAATTCCCTGACTTTGTTGTTTTACAGGCACAATTGCTTTAGCTTCTAATTTGGCTAAGACTGTATCTAAAAATGCTAAAATTTTACCAGGATAAGATTTGATTTCTAGGGTGTTTTGATTTTCGGGAACATTTGTTATACTAGAATCTGAACTATTAGTTAATTTGTTTAAAATCCGGTCAATTTCTGGTAATAAATTCTGCTCTTTTTTAGCTGCTACTAATTGTAAAACTTGGGAATATTCAGCAATTTCTTGATTAATTGTATCATTTAATTTTCTTTGTTGGGATATTGTCAAAACATCAAAAACTTTGTTATTGTCGCTGACAAGTACCAAATCTCTAGTTTCTAATTTGACGGCAATTCCCTGTACAGTGGGGATATGATGCTGTAAAGTATTTTCTGATGGTAATTTCGGAGCTTGTTGAGTTTGCAACCACCCAAAACTATGAGTAATTTTTTCCCAGGTTCTACCCAAAAAACCTGAAGATTTGACATTTTGTAAAGTTTCTGATTCAGCAGCGGCAGCAGATGGTAAATTCTTAACTAATTCTATGACGTTCTGAATAGGCGTGTCTGCTGGTGGGGGAGTATAAGATTTTAAGTATGTTTGGGTGGTCTTAGCTGAAGTTTGTAATTTCTTTCCTGGTTGTTTATCAGGCTGCAATGCTTGATACAACGGATAAAGTAACGCCTCTACACTCCATTTTGTAGCAACTTGTAAGTTACGGATGGTACTTTCTAATTTTTGACTCAACCGCCGAGATTGCTGATTGAAGAAGTTAAATACTTTACTTTGATAAGGACGAGATGAACTGGAGGACATGATATCAATATAATTAGGCTGTAATTAGGCTGTAATTAGGCTGAGTTTCGATTAATTTTGCCGATTCCTGTGAAATGTGATTGCTCGTAAAATGTGATTGAGATTTAGTTAGTGATATAATCATAACTGAAAATAAATTCAGATGAGTTTAATTTTGACAATCTCAATTTATGTTTAAGTTCTGAGCGTGGTTTTCTCTTGTGAATTTTCATTGTTGATTTTCTCTAACTTTTCATTTTACTCCTATGGATACTACATCTATATCAAAGACTGTTGAAAATTTACGCTCTTTATGTCAAATTAATATCCTTTCTTCTTGGGTTTATCAGCAAGGTAATTTAGAAGTTAATGAGTTAGAAGTTAATGAGGTAGTAAATTCTGATCTATCTGACTGGCAATCTGTTAAGATAAATCAGAGAAATCAGGTTGTTTGGGATGGGGGAAAACAGGTTCTTTGGTTAGCGCAAAGGTTCACTGTTCCTGAAAGTTTGCAAGGTTATCCTTTATCTGGTTTGTCTTTGCGGTTGTCTTTGCTTTGGTGGGCTGATGCGGTTGAGGTTTATGTTAATGGTAATCTGGTTTTAATTGGGGATTTATTTGATTGTTCCCCACGGGTGCTTTTAAGTCAAGGGGTAAAACCGGGTGATGCGTTTTTTGTTTGTTTGCGGTTGGTGAGTCCTGGTCATTGTGATGGTGCTTTGGTGCGATCGCTTTTAATTTTTGAAGGTTTGGGTTACAATGATTTAGATCCGGGTATTGTGGCTGATGAGTTGGCTATTACTCAAGTTCTTTTGGAAAGGTTTTCACCGCAGGGTTTAGCTGGTTTGGTTGCGGGGGTTGATGAGGTAACGAACCGCAAAGGCGCAAAGAACGCAGAGGAAAATAAAGAGGAAGTTTGGAAAAGTTTTCTGCTGAAAATACGAGAAGTCTATCTGCGTTCATCTGCGTTTATCGGCGTTCAAAATTATAAAATATATTTGTTGGGTCATGCTCATTTAGATTTAGCATGGTTATGGCCTGTTTCAGAAACTTGGAACGCTGCACAAAATACTTTTGAGTCGGTTTTAAGGTTACAATCAGATTTTTCTGAGTTGATATTCTGTCATTCTACTCCTGCTCTGTATGCTTGGGTTGAGGAAAATCGTCCTCTGTTATTTCGGGAGATTCAAAGTCAGGTAAAATCTGGAAGGTGGGAGGTTTTGGGGGGTTTCTGGGTTGAACCAGATTTAAATTTGATCTCTGGTGAGTCTATTGTTAGACAATTATTATATGGTCAGCGTTATTTTTTGCAGAAGTTTGGAAAAATATCTCCCATAGTTTGGGTTCCTGATACTTTTGGTTTTTGTGCAACTTTACCACAGTTTTTGACTCAAGCGGGAATTGAGTTTTTTGTCACTCAAAAGCTACGCTGGAATGATACTACTAAATTTGATTATGGTTTATTTTGGTGGCGATCGCCAGATGGTAGTCAAATATTAAGTTATATGTCTGCTCTCATCGGGGAAACTATTGATCCGGTTAAGATGACTCAATATCTGTGTGAGTGGCAAACTCAAACGGGTTTAAATGATGCGCTTTGGCTTCCTGGTGTCGGTGATCATGGTGGTGGTCCTACTCGTGATATGCTAGAAGTAGCACGACGCTGGGAACATTCCCCCATTTTACCCAAGTTGCGATTTTCCACCGCCGAAAATTATCTACAACATATAAAATCGGAATCAGAAAATCTTCCTGAAAATTTACCAATATGGGAAGATGAGTTATATTTGGAATTTCATCGCGGATGTTATACGACTCACGCAGATCAAAAACGCTACAATCGTAAATCTGAACATCTATTATATCAAGCTGAGTTATTCGCAACTCTGGCAACTTCTATATATGGTTGTGAATATCCGAAAATGGAAATAGAAACTTCTTGGAAAAAAGTTCTGTTTAACCAGTTTCACGATATTTTACCCGGTTCTTCTATTACCCAAGTTTATCACGATGCGTTACCGGAGTGGGAAGAAGTTCAACAAGTGGGAAATAAAATATTAGATGATGCTTTAAGAGCGATCGCATCTCACATTACTTTACCACAACCACCCGAACCTAATACTATTCCTATAATAATTTTTAACTCTCTCAACTGGGAACGTTCGGAAGTTGTTAGTTTAAACTTACCTGAAAATAACCAAACTTGGAAAATTTACGACTTTCAAGGAAATGAACTTCCATCCCAAAAAAGCGCAAACTCTTTATTATTTCTCGCAACCCTCCCATCCATAGGATATCAAATTTATTGGCTTTCTCCCACATCGAAAAAATCAAACATCGTAAAAAATGAACTTCCCCAAAATTGGACTTTAGAAAATGAATATGTCCAAGTAAAAATTAACCCTCAAACTGGAGATATAGACAGCATCTTTGATAAAAACCAACAACGTGAAATATTAAACGGTGCAGGAAACCAACTCCAAGCTTTTCAAGATAGTGGACAATATTGGGACGCTTGGAATATTGATCCAAATTATAGCACCAAACCCCTAAACCCAAGCGAATTACTATCAATTCAATGGTTAGAACATGGAGAAATTCAACAAAATTTACAAGTGATTCGTAAAATCGGTAAATCTGAATTTACCCAAAATTACATCTTACAAAAAAGTACCCCAATTCTTAAAATTAAGAATACTGTAAATTGGCAAGAAAATCAAGTATTAGTTAAAACCAGCTTCCCTTTAAATTTTACCACCGAAACTGCAACTTATGAAATCCCCTGTGGAGTCATTAACCGCCCCACCAACCCCCAAACCCCGGCAGAACAAGCAAAATGGGAAGTACCTGCTTTACAATGGGCTGATTTAACCTCAGAAACAGATAGCGGAAAATACGGTTTTAGCTTACTCAATGATTGTAAATATGGATACGATGTTAAACCCAATCAAATCCGCCTGACATTATTAAGAAGTCCCAACTGGCCAGACCCAGAAACAGATAGAGGAATACACGAATTTACCTATAGTTTATATCCTCATCTTGGCAGTTGGCAAGAAGCGGAAACAGTGAAAAAAGGATATGAATTAAATATACCATTAAATGTGTTGATAAATCCAGAAATCAAAAAATCTGCATCTGGTATTTTACCGAATCAAAGTTTTATCAAATTAGCAGATAATAATTTAATTATCACAGCTTTTAAAATCAGTGAAGATGATAGTAAAAAAATCATTTTGCGTTTTTATGAATGTCATGGAGAAACAGTAGAGTTAGGTTTAGAAAGTGAATATTTTAGGTTAGGGGAAGCGGTTGATTTATTAGAAAGGAAGGTAAATGAGGAAGTTGAAAAAATCGCACCTTGGAAAATAGCAAGTTTTGAAATTAGTGACAAATAAAATCCCCAACTTCCCACCAAAAATCATCCAAAAACATCCTGTAAATCCTAAAATCCTGGTTATCCTGATTCAGACAAGAATATAATATAGATATAATTTCCACTAAAAACCTATGCAATCCCTCAACATTACATTACCAGATACATTAGCAAATGCTCTCAATAGTTATATCAAAGATCAGGAAAATCTATTACCTGCTAATGATATTATTGAAAATGCCATCATCGAATTTTTGAGTCAACGTGGTTATTTACCTCCAAAAAAACCAATTAACTTTACTCCTACAACTAAAGGAAGCGGATTTTTGGATACCTCGGTAAATCATGATCAAATTCTCGCTAAACAAATATACTCACAATCATTACCACCAAACACACCTTGAGAGCTATAATTGCTGACACTGGACCCCTTTATGCTGCTATAGATATAGATGATCAATATCATCAGCGTTCAAAAACTCAAATACAAAGAATCAATGCAGAAAATTTAACAATCTTAGTTCCCTTTCCTGTTTATCTAGAAACATATAATCTTTTGCTATATCGTCTGGGAACTGAACAAGCAATTAAATTTGCTAGAGATTGTATAGAATCAGTTTATTTTATTAACCCTTCCCAAGAACAGTATATAGCAGCAGCAGAAAAGGCTGCTTTTTTTCCAGATCAAAAAATTACTCTTCTATCAGCCCCAATTTTGGTAACAGCATCTTCAAAACTACTCACACCACGACTTTCATCAGGAATAGTAGTTAAACAGTCCTTTAAAAATTTTAAACAACTAATAAAATTACTCTTACCTGAACCATTAGAACCGATAAAAATATTCAAATTATCTAACTCTACAGGATGCGGTAAAGACAGATTTTTATAATTCTTATTTTCAATAAACTGTAAAATAGGTTGATTCATAAATGTTTACCTGTATAGATAAGCCGGGGATCTTAATTTTAACTTCCCCAAGGGTGGGCATAGCCCACCATTATACCAAACTAATCACGCTTTTAATCTTCGTGATCCTCAAAAGGATCAGCTAATTCCCTGCTTGGTGGACCAAAGGATGTGTAAATTGCCATACCAGTAATAGCAATCAGGATGGCAGAAAAAGAAACACCAAGCACTAAACCAGGTTCTAAGTCCATAAATTTAGAGTTATATTATGAGCGTTATCTTCTAGAATATTACAAAACTTAACGTAAATACTATATTCTCCATTCATTAAAGTCAGGTAAACCGCCCTACCCTGATAGTGGTATTATCGTCATAGTCAGAATCATCCCAAACGTAAGGTTAAAATCCTGCTGAAATATTGCAGCACCCTACAGAGGGGAATAAAAAAAATAAAAAAAGTTTTGGCAACTGATCTTAGGTGAACTATGGCACAACGGACTAAATTGGGAGATATCCTCAGACCCTTAAACGCTGAATATGGTAAAGTATCCCCCGGTTGGGGAACAACACCTTTAATGGGTGTTTTTATGGGTTTGTTTTTCGTATTCTTGCTCATTATTCTGCAAGTTTACAACAAGTCTCTGTTAATTCAAGACGTACTTGTTGATTGGCGCAGTTTAGGCGGCTAATTGCTACACAGCTATTATAACTTGGATACAAGTTAATATAGACCCGGCCTGTCCGGGTTTTTCAGTTAATAGGGAACAGGGAACTCTTAACACGAAACGGATAAAGAATTTTTCTCCCAGTCCCCAGTCCCCAGTCCCCAGTCCCCAGTCCCCAGTCCCCAGTCACCTGATATATTTGAAGATGAGCTAAAGGAAAAAAATAATGAATATATTTGGTATTGGTTTGCCAGAAATGGCTGTAATTATGGTAGTAGCTTTATTAATCTTTGGTCCTAAGAAACTACCAGAAATCGGTCGTAGTTTGGGTAAAACCATTCGCAGTTTCCAAGATGCTTCTAATGAGTTTCAAAACGAATTTAAGAAAGAAGCGGAAAAACTAGACCAACCTGTAAAAACCACTGCTGAACTCGAACCTAAACAAATAGAATCTACTAAACAGGATAATTCTGTCTAAAATTCTCCAAATTTCAGATTTATCCTCTAAATTAACCCAAAATCCAAAAATCGGATGACAGAAGCTGTTAAGCAACCTGCTTTGGTTATTCCCCAGTTAATAGTCGGGTTGGGGAATCCAGAGCCTAAGTATGATCAAACACGCCATAATATTGGTTTTGCGGCTATTGATGCTCTTGCCCACGCTTGGCAATTTTCTTTAACCGAAAATCGTAAGTTTCAAGGACATTTTGCAGAAGGTTTAGCACCTGGAGGCGGTAAAATTCGGCTTTTAAAACCGCTAACTTACATGAACCGTTCCGGGCAATCAGTCCAAGCGGTAACAAGTTGGTATAAAATACCTCCTGAATCTGTGTTAGTCATTTATGATGATATGGATTTACCGTTAGGAAAAACTCGCCTGCGTTTATCTGGTTCAGCAGGTGGACATAATGGGATGAAGAGTATTATTTCCCATTTAAATAGTCAAAACTTCCCCCGCTTACGCATCGGTATTGGTAAACCCAAAGGTGCAGCAAATGATGATAATGCTGACACGGTTTCTCATGTTTTGGGAAAGTTCTCTGCTACAGAATCAAAATTAATGAATGTGGTTTTAGACTTTGTGGTTGAGTGTGCAGAACTCACCTTAAAGCAAGGTGTAGAAAAAGCCATGAACCGTTGTAATAGCTGGAGTGCTGAGGGATAGGAGTTAGGAGTCAGGAGTCAGAAAGTAAATATTTATCCCCAATCACCAATCACCAATCACCAATCACCAATCACCAGTCACCAGTCACCAGTCACCAATCACCATTTTTGTTAGATGGAAAGCGATTTCCGCTAACTCCATCTAAGCAAGACAAAAGGCTTACGCACTAAGTTCCACCAATAAAATTACACCCCATCAGGGGTGTGTCGCAGCTTCCTGAATTATTTTAAGAACATGGTAAAGGTATTGTGCTTGATTTATAAGGATATCTCAAGCAATCCATTACTAAACCGAATAGGTTTATTTAAAACGGCGTTTCCGTCTAGCTGCGACTGCTTTACGTTTGCGCTTTTCCAGGGGGGTTTCAAAGTGACGATGATACTTTACGTCAGCCAAAATTCCAGCTTTGGAAACCTGGCGTTTAAACCGACGCAGGGCTGAATCTATTCCTTCGTTTTCTCCTAGAACCACTTGGGTCATTCTGGGTCTTTCCTCAATTTGTCAATTATCTCCATTGTAATATTAGCCGCAAACTTAGCAAAACTATATAGTGTCAAACGAGTTTGATCTTATTTTGGAATTAACTATCTTGCCCATTTAAGCTGATTCATAAATATTTTAAAATAATTAAAATTAATTAAAATTTTTACATCCTTAACTTGTAATTAAAACATAATTTAACAAAAATTAAGAAATAAATAACTTTCAATTAACCTTTTGCCGTGACTTCTCTTAACAATTACCCGTTTAAATGAGATCAAAATATATCTCAAACACTGAACTACTTATTCAGAGGTTTTATGGCTGGTAATCACGTCATTTTCATGCACCCAGATGGAACAAGTCCATCTCACTTTGCTTTTGCACGGTTTGTAGACCAAGGACCCGATGGGCGATTGAATTGGGATAAGATGTCTAATGCTGGTGTGTATCTTGGTCACATGGAAGACCAGTTAGGTGGAACATCTAACGCTGGTGCTGTGACTCACGCTACAGGTGTTAAAGTTTACGCTGAATCCTTTGGCTTTGAACTGAATAATTTACCAATTACTTCTCTTTCAGGAACTAATAAAACCATTGTTGAAGAAGCCAGAGATGCAGGAAAAGTTACTGCTTTAGTGCAATCTGGAGCGATCTATGAGCCTGGTACAGCTGCTTTTGTTGCTAAGACACAAGAAATTGTTAACCCTGATGGCACTCGCACTGTACCCCGCGCTCAAAATGCGGCAATTGCCGAACAGGTGATCAGGTCAGGCGTTAACTTCATCATGGGTGGTGGTGAACTTAACTTATTACCAGTGGGTACTAATGGTTTCCATGGTACTGCTGCCGAACTGGATGCTATTAGCACAAATTCTTTACAACGCCCCACGCAAAACCTGATCCAACTAGCTCAAAGCTTGGGTTATGTAGTTGTTTATACAGCAGATCAACTCAAATCCCTACTTGATTTACCTACAGCCCCAACAAAAGTGTTAGGTGTATTTGCACCTGTTCACACTTTTAACGATCGCCCAGAGGAAGTTTTAGCTGGACAGAGTTTACCTCTGTATCGGCAAACAGCCCCAACTATTGCTGAAATGTTGGATGTCACCCAGAAGTTGATGGAAAGACACCCCAACTTTAACAATGGTTCAATTACCATTGTGGAAGAAGAAGGTACTGATAACTTTGGTAATAACAACAATGCGGCTGGAACTTTAGAAGGTTTACGTCGTACAGATGCAGCCATTGGTGTAGCATTAGATTTCATCGAAAGACATTCTAACACCTTGATGTTGACGGCTGCTGATAGTGATGCTGGTGGTTTACAAGTAATAGACCGCACTGGTGCAACCGTAGGTACTGTTAATAATAACCCCACTACATCAAACCGCAACGTACCCTTAGATGGACAAACCGGTGCTAACACTGCGCCTTTCGTGGCTGCACCTGATGCAGATGGTGATGTGTTCAGGTTTGGTGTTGGTTGGTCAGGTACACCAGATTTTTCTGGTTCTATTGTTTCTAAAGCGCATGGTTTAAATGCAGATAAATTACCTGCAACTTTAGACAATACCAAAATTTATGAGTTGATGTATGAGACGCTGTTCAACGTTCAACTACCATCTCGTAATCCTGACCCCACACCAGCACCCAAAGCGACTCGACAGACGGGAAATGTAATTTTCATTCACCCGGATGGTACAAGTCCCTCTCACTTCATGGCACTTCGAGGTATTTAATGAATCCTTTGGTTTAAAAGAGGATAACACAACTATTACACCTGCTTCTGGTAAAGTTGGCTATACAATTTTAGAAGAAGCGATCGCTGCTGGTAAAGCAACAGCCCTCATTCAATCAGGTCACATTGGTGAACCTGGAACCGCCGCTTTTGCTGCTGCGACTACAAACCGCGTGGGCAATAACACCCGCGCCCGTGATAAAACTGCCGAAATTGCTGAACAGGTAATTCGTTCTGGCACTCAGATCATCATGGCAGGTGGTGAAGTTTACCTACTGCCCAAAGGTACTACAGGTTTCCACGTTACCGCCGCAATTGATGCTGCTTTCGCTGATGCCGAAGATCGTCCCACCACTAACCTGATTGATTTAGCAAAGTCCTTGGGCTATACTGTGGTCTACACAGAAGAGCAAATGAACACTGCCGTAGCAAGTGCTACTGCTTCCACAAAGTTACTCGGAGTTTTTGCTGCTAACCACACCTTTGACGATCGCCGGGAAGAACAATTAGGATTAAACACTGCTAATCCCTTACCTCTCTACCTAAACACTGCGCCTACAGTTGCAGAGATGCTAGAGGCATCTTTAAAAATTCTCAGCCAAGATCCTGAGGGTTTCTTTGTAGTTATTGAAGAAGAAGGTACGGATAACTTCGCTAATAACAACAATGCTGTAGGTACTGTGGAAGCACTACGGCGGGCTGATGCAGCTATTGGTGTGGCAATGAATTATGTTAATACCAAAGATCCAAATACTTTAGTATTTCCGGTGGTGCAGGTGCGGATGAGTTCTGGATCGCTGATGCTGAATTACCTGATACTGCTAATACTATCCTTGACTTCCAACCCACCTTCCGCACCCTAAACTGTCACACAACGAAAAATGGTCATTTGGGGATTTGAGATTGGCGATCGCTACCTAAACTTTAGACCATTTTGTATTAAAATTATCCTCAAAGGTCTTCAAAAATCCGAAATTACCGATTGTGACACTGGGGGGTGCGGAATGTGGGTTCCAAAGGGGTGTAGATGTCATTGGTGTTGGGGGTATTTCCTCAGCTACTTTGACTCTCAATGTTGTCAATGGTAATACGGAAGTTGGTTTACTTGGTAAAACTGTTGCTGTTGTTAATGGTGTGATTGGTTTGAATGTAAATACAGATTTTGCGTTTGTGTCTTAATTTTTTGGAAGAAACGAATCCCAAAGATGCAGATAACGCAGAGGAATAAGTGTTAGTATTTATGAACCGGGAAGAAGATTTATTTTTATCTTCTCCTGGTTTTTTGTTTTGATATTTAAAGCAGATAGATGAAAGCAGATAAATGTGGAACAGGCTTCTAGCCTGTTGATGGGCAAGACTTGTACTGAGTTTATCGAAGTATGCCCATCCCACATTTTATATTTAATTACAACCAGCTAGTTATCAATCTCTGTGTCTTCTGCGCCTGGAGTGGTTCGTTATTCATTATCTATTTCAATTGTTAATGCCAACTGATATAATTTATTCCGAGAAATTGATATTTCTTTTGCTAATTGTCTACTTGCTTGAGAACGAGAAGCACCTTGTTTCATCATTGCTAATAGTTCGGCTTTTAATTCTGCTTCTGTAATTTGTGGTTTGCTGGGTTCTATTCCTGCCACTAACAGGGTATATTCTCCTTGGGGTTCTTTTTGTTGATAATGGGCGATCGCTTCTTCTATTGTTCCTCGCCAAAATTCTTCATATAATTTAGTTAATTCTCTAGCTATTACTATCTGGCGATCGCTCCCTAATATATCTCCTAAATCTTTTAATGTCTCCCGCAACCGATGGGGAGATTCATAAAATACTAATGTCCTGGTTTCTATTAACAAAGATTCTAAATATTCCCTTCTTTGTTGACTTTTTGCAGGTAAAAATCCATCAAATATAAACCGATTTGTGGGTAAACCAGAAGCACTTAAAGCGGTAATGGCAGCAGTCGCACTGGGAATAGGAACAACATCAATTTCTGCATCTACACAAGCTTTAATTAACTCATATCCCGGATCAGAAATTCCTGGCATTCCCGCATCACTAACTAATGCGATCGCTTTTCCATATTTTAAAGATTCTAATATTTCAGGAATGCGACTATTACGGTTATGTTCATGATAACTCATTTGGGGTGTTTTAATTTGAAAATGTTGCAGCAATTTTCCTGTATGTCTGGTATCTTCAGCCGCAATTATATCTACAGATTGTAATATTCTCACCGCCCGAAAAGTCATATCTTCGAGATTTCCAATCGGTGTCCCGACAATGTATAATGTTCCTGGTTTGGGTTCAGTTGCCATAATTATTATTTTCTAGAAGACAACAGGTAGAAGGCTGTTTTTGTGTAAGCATTCAGCCGTCAGCTATCAGCAAACAACTAAAAAAAATCAATAAAATTTTGCTTATTTGATAACAAACCTTATAGCTGAAAGCTGATGACTGATTACTGATAGCTGAATGCTTGCTTAATTATTAATAAACTTCTCAAAAATTTCCCCAAAATCTTTTCTCACATAAGTTTCATGGGCATATTTTAACCAATTAAAAGCATACCAGTTAATAGCCTTAAACTGTTCTTCTGAAGTGGAAATATTAGTTGCTCTACCTACTGTACTAGAAGCAGTATTTAAGCTAGTTTGAGCATATTGGTAATAAACTCCATTTTCTTTTTGAATGGAAGAAATTTTTACCAATGCTTTGTATAAATCTTTTAAGGGAGCAATAAAATTTTTTGCCACATCAATAGAATAGGATTTATCCCCCATAACAAACTTAATTTCAATATCTAAATCTACCGTTCCTGCGGTTTCTAACCTTACATCTCTAATGATATTTTGACTGTAGCTATAACGATTTAGTAACCGTTTTTTGCTCATAGCAGAACTACCATCAAGATGGATTAATGCTAAATTTGTAAAACAGTATTCATCAGTTTTTGATTTAATCAAAAAGTAGATTTTTTCCCCTTCTTCGTGCATTACGTAATCATCACTATCAACCTTATTATAATCTTCTGGTTTAATCACAGCACCAATATCACTTAAACCCAGTGCGTCCATTGCCATGTTCTTAAACATAATTTCTGTTTCTCCTGTATAATTTTCCAATCACCAATCACCAATCACCAATGACTAAATCAGCTTTATTTGTCGGTTTAATTACTTTAGATTTAATTTACCTTGCCCAATCACCACCCCAGAACAATCAAAAATTAGTTGCTAATGATTATACTGTAGCAGCAGGTGGACCAGCAACCAACGCATCTGTTACATTTAGTTACTTGGGTAATAAATCTCAACTTTTAGGTGTTCTGGGTTCTCATTCCATGACACAATTAATTACTACAGATTTAGCAAATTACCAAGTAAGAATAATTGACTTAGATCCTAATAAACAAACATCCCCACCAGTATCTTCAATCATTGTTACCCAAGGTACAGGAGAAAGAGCAGTAATTTCTATAAATGCCGTAAAAACCCAAGCTGATATTAACTCTATTCCTGATGATATATTAGATAATATTGATATTATTTTAATTGATGGACATCAAATGGCAGTAAGTAAAATAATTGCCGAAACAGCGAAAAATAAAAATAAAAATAAAAATAAAAATATTCCTGTTGTTATTGATGGAGGAAGTTGGAAAGCGGGTTTTGAAGAAATTTTACCTTTTGTAGATTATGCTATTTGTTCGGCTAACTTTTATCCTCCCAAGTGCAAAAATCAAGCAGATATTTTTAATTATTTGCAAGGTTTTAACATCCCTTACATTGCCATTACTCATGGAGAAAAACCCATAGAATATTTAAGTAATAAAGAAAAAGGGTTGATCAATGTTCCCAAAATTAAAACCATTGATACATTAGGCGCGGGTGATATTTTTCATGGTGCTTTTTGTCATTATATCCTACAAAATAACTTTCCTCAATCCTTGGAATTAGCAAGTAATATTGCTGCGGAAGCTTGTAAATATTTTGGTTCACGTCGTTGGATGAAAAAATTATCAATTGTCAATTGTCAATTATCAATTGATCAGTAGGGTAGACATCTTGACTACCCCACAAGAATTTTTGATTAAATACTTCTAATCATTAATTGATAATAAACCAGGAGGAGGAGTAATTTCAATCCGCCGATTTTCCAAATCAACAACAGGAACAATTTCCATCACAAAAGGAATTAAAACAGTTTTTCCAGCTTTTTTTTCATCAAAAGCAGGATCAAACTTCACCTCTAATAAATCATGACCAGAAGGTAATAAATCTACAACTGTTCCGATTAAATCCCCAGATTCCTGCATGAAGACAGACAATCCTATTAAATCTATAACATGAAATTCCCCTTCTTCTAATTCAGGGCGATCGCTAATAGGGACAAACAACCGACAATCTCGCAGATTTTCCGCAGCAGTGCGATCACTCACCCCTTCTAATTGAATCACATATAGATTCTTACCCTCAATATACCGCCCTTGTAACAACTCCACCGGTTGCGGTTCACACTCCCCTGGCCGCAACATCCAGCGAGTACCCGCCTCCTCAAACCGTTCCGGGAAATCAGTATTAGGATAAACCCGCACCTCCCCACCTAAACCTTGAGGTGCAACAATTTTACCAATCTCGATCCAGTCATCAAGATCGGGGACTGGGGACTGGGGACTGGGGACTGGGGACTTTTTCTTTTTTCCCCCTGCTCCCTGCTCCCTGCTCCCCTGCTTTCTTCTCTTCGTGTCCTTCGTGTCTTCGTGGTTCATTCCTCTTACACACTCACCGCTTCACGTTGATAAACCTGTTCTGCTACCTTAGCCAAACGCTGCATACCGATAGTAATTTCCTCATCACTACCAGTCAAACTGATACGCAGACATTGATGTTTGTGTTCCCATTCATCTTTTAAACCAGGGAAGAAACCACTACCAGGAACAATAATCACACCCACTTTCTTTAATTCCTGGTAAAATTCCCAGTCAGTCATCGGTAAATCTTGCAGCCACAACCAGCCAAAAATCGCACCTTCACCCCGATGTAAAAACCAAGGTAAATTTTTGGGCATTGCTGCTGCTAACGTACTTTCTAATACCTCAAACTTTTGCTGATAGAAAGGTCTAATCACATTTTCCGCAATATCCGCTAATGCACCTGATTCTATCGCACGAGCAGCGATCGCCTGACCATATCTAGAAGAATGTATCCCTGCATTAGTTTGGAAACACTCTAAAGCTTGCAGCAGTTTTTCATCACCGATAGCTACCCCCAGTCTTTCCCCTGGTAAACCTGCCTTGGATAAACTCATACAATGAAGAATGTTATCACCAAATACAGGTTTCATCTCTGTAAAATTTAACGCTGGGAAAGGAGGCGCATAAGCTGAGTCTATCAAAACTGGTACATTGTAAGGTGCAGCTAAAGCGGCGATTTTCTCAACCTCATCATTAGTTAAAACGTTACCTGTAGGGTTGCAAGGACGGGAGAAAATCACACAACCAGTATTTTCATTAATAGAAAGTTGGCTAAAATCAGGACGATATTTAAAACGATGATTGGCGCTGTCAATATCTAAAGTAGGTTTATAAGCAATTAATGCTTCTGGGCATAAACTCACCCCACCATAACCTGTATAATCTGGACTTAAAGGTAAAACAATTTCTTTTAAATCCCCATCATCAGTATAGCCACCGTAAGAGTTAGCAGCGTAGAAATAAATAGTTTGACTACCAGCAGTAACTAAAATATTCCGTTCTGTTAAATTTAAACCATAACGCTCGTTAAAATCCTTCACCATCACGGAAATGAAAGGTGCATAACCCTGAGAAGAACCGTAACGACAAACAACTTCACCATACTCAGAACTAGCTAATAAATCTGCGGTACAGTCACGCCATAACTGCTCAACCTCTGGTAAAATCAGGGGATTACCCGCACTCAAATTATACAATACCTGCCCCTGATTGGCTCGGAGTGTTTCATTAATATCTTTCATAATCGCTCTTACGCCAGTCAAGTTAGACATTTGAGTGCCGATTTTAGTAAGGGCAGGTTTCATCATGTTTGTTACAAAATAAAGGAATTGTTATTGAGATTTAGATTTTAACAAAATCTGCGAATCACCGTACCCGAAAATCATTGAAAAAACATTCAAAAATAATAACCCAAGTTGCTAGTTAGGAATAGGAGTCAGGAGTTAGAAGTAAACAATAAAACCCCAGTTTGTGAGACTGGGGGGTTTCTCTTGTAATCGGTACTAATGTACTATACGGTAATAGAGTTTGGCAAGTGATCGCTCAGAAAAAATCTTGAGTGAGTAGGTGACAGGTGACAGGTGACAGGTGACAGGTGACAGTAGTATTAACTTTAGATTAGATCAGTTAATTTAGGGGAGAAGTGAATAATGGAAGTGAAAGCAGCGATCGCTTACAGTGCAGGTAAACCGCTAACTATTGAAACCGTGCAACTCCAAGGACCACAAGCGGGGGAAGTATTAGTAGAAATTAAAGCTAGTGGAGTTTGTCATACTGATGCTTATACCCTTTCTGGTGCAGATCCAGAAGGTTTATTTCCCGCTATTTTAGGTCATGAAGGTGCTGGTGTGGTTGTGGAAGTGGGGGAAGGTGTCAAAAGTGTTAAACCCGGAGATCATGTCATTCCTTTATACACTCCCGAATGTCGGCAGTGTGCATATTGTTTAAGCTTTAAAACCAACCTCTGTCAAGCTATTCGCGCTACCCAAGGACGGGGAGTGATGCCCGATGGTACGAGTAGATTTAGTATTGGTGGTGACATGATTCATCATTATATGGGTACTTCTACTTTTGCTAATTATACGGTGTTACCAGAAATTGCAGTTGCTAAAATTCGGGAAGATGCGCCTTTTGATAAAGTTTGTTATATCGGATGTGGTGTAACTACGGGCATAGGTGCAGTTATTAATACAGCTAAAGTTGAACCTGGTGCAAATGTGGTAGTTTTCGGTTTGGGGGGAATAGGTTTAAATGTGATCCAAGGGTCACAAATGGTTGGCGCGAATATGATTGTGGGTGTGGATATTAATCCCAATAAACGCGCCTTAGCTG
The DNA here is from genome assembly GCF_014696195.1 of Sphaerospermopsis sp. FACHB-1094. NCBI lineage: Bacteria > Bacillati > Cyanobacteriota > Cyanophyceae > Nostocales > Aphanizomenonaceae > Sphaerospermopsis > Sphaerospermopsis sp. FACHB-1094. The sequence goes on from NZ_JACJPT010000069.1 coordinate 25,986, forward strand.
AAAAATTTGGGATGACACATTTTGTCAATCCTAACGAAATTGAAGGTGATTTAGTTGCGTATTTAGTAGATTTAACTAAAGGTGGTGCTGACTATTCTTTTGAATGTATTGGTAATGTAAAAGTTATGCGTCAGGCTTTAGAATGTTGTCATAAAGGTTGGGGAGTAAGTGTTATTATTGGGGTAGCTGGTGCAGGTCAAGAAATTAGCACTCGTCCCTTTCAATTAGTAACTGGAAGAGTTTGGAAAGGTTCAGCTTTTGGCGGTGCAAGAGGGCGGACAGATGTACCGAAAATTGTAGATTGGTATATGGATGGAAAGATTAATATTGATGATTTAATTACTCATGTAATGCCCATTGAAAAAATTAATGATGCTTTTGATTTAATGCACAGAGGGGAATCAATAAGAAGTGTGGTGACATTTTAGGTAATGGGTAATTGGTGATTGGTAATTGGTAATTGGTAATTGGTAATTGGTAATTGGTAATTGGTAATTGGTAACAAATAATTACAGCCGTTTCCTAAGTTATGAGGTACAAGGCTAACAGGCAGGATGCCTGTTCCACAAGGGTTTTATGATTTCCGTTTGTACCTCACTAAAATGAAATATGCTGTATCTATGAACTTTCACCTGTCACCTGTCACCTGTCACCTGTCACCTGTCACCTATTCCATGATGTATATATTATAATTATTACAGTTCACCAGATTTTTGATTATGCAAGTTCCTAAAATTCAACCAACCGCAGCAAACCTGAAAGATCATTTTCAAGATCATCTCTATGAAATTGACTTTTATCAATGGACTCAACAACAAGCTAACTTTCTACGACATCAACAATGGCATGATTTAGACTTATCAAATTTAATAGAGGAAATTGAATCTTTGGGTAGAAAGGAACGACAAGAATTAAGAAACCGTCTGAGTATTTTAATCGGACATTTATTAAAATGGGAATATCAACCAGGTAAACGCAGTCGCAGTTGGTTAGCAACAATTCGCATTCAAAGAAGGGATATCTTAAAATTATTAAATGAAAATCCTAGTTTAAAATCTCAACTAGAAATATTGAACAGTGAAGCTTATGAAAATGGTAGAGATTTAGCATCAGGAGAAACAAACTTACCATTTTCAACATTTCCAGAACAATGTAATTATAGTTTAGATGAAATTGTCAAAGATAGCTTTTTACCCGGTGAACCTGCAACCGATGATTTAATAAAATAAACTTTATTTGGTAATTGGTAATTGGTAATTGGTTTATTAACTTTCCCCTGACTCCTGACTCCTGACTCCTGACTCCTGACTCCTGACTCCTGACTCCTGACTCCTGACTCCTGACTCCTGACTCCTGACTCCTGACTCCTGACTCCT
>NZ_JACJPT010000007.1:0-96157 GCF_014696195.1 Sphaerospermopsis sp. FACHB-1094
GATTATTTCCTGTAGGGGCGAAGCATTCGGGCGATCAATTCTCAATTTGACGACAAGATTATTTTCCGAATGCTTCGCCCTATGACTATTGATTCCTGTACAGGTGTTCAGCATTCTGGGGATTGATGATAAATTTGATGACAAGGTTATTTCCTGTAGGGGCGAAGCATTCGGGCGATCAATTCTCAATTTTATTACAAGATTATTTTCCGAATGCTTCGCCCTATGACTATTGATTCCTGTACAGGTGTTCAGCATTCGGGGGATTGATGATAAATTTGACGACAAGATTATTTCCTGTAGGGGCGAAGCATTCGGGCGATCAATTCTCAATTTGACGACAAGATTATTTTCCGAATGCTTCGCCCTATGACTATTGATTCCTGTAAGGGTGTTCAGCATTCGGGGGATTGATGATAAATTTGACGACAAGATTATTTCCTGTAGGGGCGAAGCATTCGGGCGATCAATTATTAATTTGATGACAAGGTTATTTTCCGAATGCTTCGCCCTATGACTATTGATTCCTGTAAGGGTGTTCAGCATTCGGGCGATCAATTATTAATTTGATGACAAGGTTATTTTCCGAATGCTTCGCCCCTACGACTCCTTACTCCTTTAAAAACTATGCAAACCTATCAAATAACTATCGGAGAATTAACTATAGATGTCGTCAGAAAAGACATTAAAAATCTACATCTAGCAGTTTATCCCCCAGATGGAAGAGTAAGAATTGCCACACCTTTACATATTAATGATGAATCCTTGCGATTATTTGTAATTGAAAAATTAGCATGGATTAAAAAACATCAAATTAAGTTTCAATCTAATAATCAATCTAATAAATCTAATAATCAACCTAATAATCAACCTAATAATCAATTTTCCAACCTACCGGAAAAAATAGCATATTTATCAGGAGAAAATCACTACTTTCAAGGTAAAAGCTATATATTAAACGTGATTGAAAAACCTGGTAATGCACAAATAGAAATTAGAAATAACACATATATTGATTTATATATTAAAACAGGAAGTAATACAGAACAACGGCAAAAAGTCTTAAATAATTGGTATCGTCAACAATTAAAAATACAAATTCCCCCATTAATAGCTAAATGGGAAAAAATCATAGGTGTAAATATTAACGAATGGGGAATAAAAACCATGAAAACAAAATGGGGAACTTGCAATGTACAAGCTAAACGCATTTGGTTAAATTTAGAACTCGCAAAAAAACCTATTCATTGTTTAGAATATGTAGTAGTGCATGAAATTACCCATCTGTTAGAACGCACCCATAACGCTAAATTTCAAGCTTTAATGGATCAATTTATGCCAAAGTGGCGAGAATATAAAAAAGAATTGAATAACAATAACTAACTAACTAATTTGTTACCAAAAACGTAACCAACCCAAACTTGTATTTAGACAATGCCAAACTATCAATAGGAGTTAAATCTCCCAGATGTTTTAGTAACTGTTAACTGTTAAAAGTTGACAGTAGATAATTGATTGATTTTTTTGAGGAGTGTGCATTTTATGTCTAGAAATACCTTATCAATTTCTTCCCTTCATATCAAGAACCTGGGAAAAATTCTTTATTCCACCTTATTAATATGTATGATATTTGCCCTACCAGCATCAGCCGAAGAAAAAGCCAAATTATGGCGCACCTTAACCGTTAGCGGAAGTGGAGTAGAAAGAATTGCTACCACCTTATCACAAGTTAGTTTAGGTGTAGAAGTGCAAGGAAAAACAGCCGAAGAAGTACAAAAAGAAGCCGCCCGCAAGTCATCTGCCGTAGTCGCCTTACTTAAAAGCCGCAATGTCGAGAAATTAGAAACCACAGGAGTGCGGCTAAACCCAGTTTATAGTTATACCAACAACGTCCAAAGAATTACAGGTTATGCAGCCAGCAACACCGTGAGTTTTCGCTTTCCCACCGATAAAGTCGGTACATTATTAGATGAAGCAGTCAAAACCGGAGCAACCCAAATTAATGGTATTAGTTTTGTCGCCACAGATGAAGCTATTAGCAACGCCCAAAAACAAGCATTAAAAAAAGCTACCCAGGATGCCCAACAACAAGCCGATGCAGTTCTTGACACCTTGGGTTTTCAACCAAAAGAAATAGTGAGTATTCAAATTAATGGGGCAAGTGCGCCCCCACCACCAATGTTACAACGGGTTGAAATTGCTAAAGCAAACCTCGCCGATGCTTCCACCCCCATAGTCGGCGGTGAACAAGAAGTACAAGCATCTGTTACTTTGCAAATTAGTTATTAGGAACAGGGAATAGGGAACAGGGAACAGGGAACTCTTAACAGGGAACAGGAAATATTTATCTTTATTCTGACTCCTGACTCCTGACTCCTGACTCCTGACTCCTGACTCCTGACTCCTGACTCCTGACTCCTGACTCCTGACTCCTGACTCCTGCACCTAAAAATTCTCTGGAGACATATCCCCCATAGCCGCCTCAGCATCACGCTTAGAACCGAGTAATTCTAGTTGGTCTACATAAATGACTGGCTTTGAACGATTAACACCTGTTTGGCGATCGCTCCAACTATCAAATTTCAGAGAACCTTTAACCCCAATTAAACTTCCTTTACGTACATAATTACCTGCTACTTCCGCAGTTTTTCCCCACAGTTCCAAATTAAACCAGTCTGGTTGATCACTATTTTTTGTTTTTCTATTAACCGCTAAAGTTAACTCACATTTAACCTTTCCCGACTCAAAATACCTGATATTTGGATCGCCACCTACACGTCCAACAAGAGTGACAACATTAATGCTCATGGGTCTTACCTTAGTCTTCAATTACTGTTAAACTTGAGTACGATTGTACTGATTAATTTTTGATCTTATAATAACCAATTGTAAAAACCTGGAAAATATGTTAAGTAATTAACAATCATATATGTTAATTGTCCCAGATGCTTTAAAAGTTACTGGTAATTATTGCCATTATACGGTTAAGTTCAGTAAATATGAGAAGAGAGAAAATAAGATGACTGCTACAGCCATCAACATTGACAAAAATTATAGAAAAAAATAGTCTGATTTACTGGAGTCAGGCAAAGAAATATCATAAAATCCAGGGAAATTAAATCTCACTCTTATCAATTAACACTCACAAATTAGCGCATATAGGGGGCATAGATACGCGTGGGTCTTTTTCGTAACTTTCGCTCATCATGGGATATGGGTATCGACCTCGGTACAGCCAACACCCTAGTTTATGTATCTGGTAAAGGAATTGTACTACAAGAACCGTCAGTAGTTGCCATTGATCAAAATGAAAAAATAGCACTAGCAGTAGGAGAAGATGCCAAAAAAATGCTCGGACGGACACCGGGTAATGTAATAGCGGTTCGCCCCCTGCGTGATGGTGTCATTGCTGATTTTGAGACGGCCGCACTGATGCTAAAAAGCTTTATCCAGCGAGTAAATGAAGGTAAGTCACTGATTTTACCACGGATAGTCATTGGTATTCCCAGCGGTGTTACAGGGGTAGAAAGACAAGCTGTAATGACTGCCGCTTCTCACGGAGCCAGGGAAGTATATTTAATTGATGAACCAATAGCAGCAGCCATTGGTGCTGGTTTACCAGTCGCCGAACCCACCGGTAACATGATCATTGATATTGGAGGAGGAACAACAGAAGTAGCTGTACTCAGTTTACAAGGAACAGTCATCAGCGAATCAGTACGTATTGCCGGAGATGAATTAACAGACTCAATTATTCAGTATATGAAAAAAGTTCATAACCTGGTAATTGGTGAAAGAACAGCAGAAGACATCAAAATTCGCATTGGTTCTGCCTATCCTACCGACGATGATCACGATGCTATTATGGAGGTTCGCGGTTTGCACCTGCTTTCTGGATTACCAAGAACTGTTATAATCAAAAGCCCAGAAATTCGAGAAAGTATGTTGGAAGCATTATCAGTAATTATAGAAGCTGTCAAACGCACACTAGAACGGACACCACCAGAACTAGCAGCAGATATTATTGACAGAGGAATTATGTTAGCAGGTGGGGGCGCATTACTTAAAGGGATAGATACCTTAATTAGTCATGAAACAGGTATAGTCACTCATATTGCAGCAGATCCTTTAAGTTGTGTTGTCCTGGGTACAGGTCGTGTGCTAGAAAACTTCAAGCAGCTAGAAAGGGTATTCAGCGGACACTCTCGCAATATGTAGGCAAAAGCGAAAACAAGATAATGGATTCTGTAGCTATAGCTATAAAATAATATAGCCACCACTATTTTAATATAGCAGTTAGCAGTTAGCAGTCAGCAGTCAGCTTTTAAAACTCCTATCTGTCATACAGCAGATTACAGAACAATGAGGTACAAAATCTAAATTGAAACCTATACACTTTCACCAGTCTTACTCCTGACTCCTGACTCCTGCAAGGGCGAAGCATTCGGGCAATCAATGATCAATTTTTCTCACAGCTTATTTTCCTGCAAGGGCGAAGCATTCGGGCAATCAATGATCAATTTTTCTCACAGCTTATTTTCCGAATGCTTCGCCCCTACGACTCCTGACTTCTTAATTCTGCTCTATCTTAAATAATTTATCAAATATAAACAGGCATAAATGTTTACGGCACGCCGTTGGTGGGAAAATAAAGGATTACAAATCGTTTTGTTAGCACTAGTCTTTGGTAGTGCTTGGACACTACGACAGACTCAAGGGGCGCTAGTGATGGAGATATATCTAGGTATTGCCACTCCATTAAAGACGTTGCAGCCAGGAAACACTCCTGAAAATCGCATCCGTGAAGCCAAGTTATTGGAATTGCAAACCCGGATAGTAGAGCTAGAAAGCCAAAATCAAAAACTACAAAGTTTATTGGGATACGTAGAGAAAGAACCACTTGCAAAACGCCCAATAGTAGCCAGGGTAATAGGACGCAGTGCTGGCCATTGGTGGCAGCAAGTAACCTTAAATAGTGGCACAAAAGCAGGTATTCAGAAAGGTTTTGTGGTCAAAGCAGAAGGCGGTTTAGTGGGTTTAGTAGAAAGCGTCACTCCCAATACTAGCCGTGTATTATTAGTTAGCGATCTGAAAAGTCAAGTAGGTGTCACTATTAGCCGTACATCTGCTAAAGGAGTTTTACGAGGTGATTCTTCCGGCGAAGGAGTGCTAGAGTTTTATGAAAAAGTCCCCAATGTCAAAGTTGGAGATTTAGTTTCTACCTCTACTTACAGTCAGAAATTTCCCGCTGGTGTACCAGTAGGCAGAATCAAATCTTTAGATTTAAAGAAACTCCCCACCTCAGTAGCCAAAGTTGAATTATTCCCACCAATACGCTATTTAGATTGGGTAACAGTATATCCAGGTTCAGAAAATACAGATCCGGAACAACCAAACTAAGAGGTGACTGGGGACTGGGAAAGAAAATTGTATCACCAATCACCGATCACCAATTACCTGAAAAATTGAGCAAAACCATGAAAATTCCTGGATTTCCTGGCAGCACAAGCAATAAAGCAAGAAAGCCAGTCCGCAAATCCAAATCCTTAATTCCCCAACTAACAGATTGGCATCCCTGGCTACGTCAAGTCATGGATTGGACAGTGACATCTGGCTCAGTGCTGTTATGTTTATTGATGTTGCCAACTCGATTCCCAGGCATGGAATTATTGGGTATTGGACCTAACTGGTTACTGATTTGGGTAGTAGCGTGGAGTGTGAAACGCTCTATATTTGCAGGTGCATTGGCAGGTATCATTTTAGGTCTACTGCAAGATGCTTTGACAGCGCCTCACCCGTCCCATGCCATCAGTTTAGGAATTGTAGGAATGCTGACCAGCCTAATTCAAAAGCAACGTTTTATTCAAGAAGACTTTATTTCTATTGCTTTAATTGTCTTTGGCATGGCGGTGGTGTCAAATACTATTTTGGCATTGCAATTTTCTTTGATGGGTGGTAGCTGTGGTGCAGAATGTTTCCGCAAAGCGGAAGACATCTGGATATATTACCAACGTGTGGCCTTAGCTTCTGCTATTCTTAGTAGTCTATGGGCTCCTGTGTTTTATTACCCTCTCAATCGTTGGTGGCAAAAAATGAAATTAATTCATAATTCATAAAACAGGGAACAGGAGGCAGGAGGCAGGAGGCAGGAGGCAGGAGGCAGGAGGCAGGAGCAAAATAAATATTTCTTGCTCCCTGTTCCCTGTTCCCTATTTTTTGACTTTTGACTTTTAATTTTCTTCCCCACTCACCAGTCACCAGTCACCAGTCACCAATCCCCAGTCCCCAGTCCCCAATCCCCAATCCCCAGTCACCAATCCCCAATCCCCAGTCCCCAGTCCCCAATCCCCAATCCCCAATCACCTCTTCCCCAGTCACAATGTCCTCAAATATGGTAAGTAGTGAATTTGATTCCCTGATGATGCAACGGTGTTTGCAATTAGCCCGGCGTGCTTTGGGACGCACTTCACCAAATCCATTGGTGGGGGCGGTGGTTGTCAAAGATGGGGAAATTGTCGGGGAAGGTTTTCATCCCCGTGCAGGTGAACCTCATGCCGAAGTTTTTGCCCTCCGAGCCGCAGGAGAAAAAGCTCGTGGCGCTACAATTTATGTCAGCCTCGAACCCTGTAACCATTACGGACGCACTCCTCCCTGTTCCGAAGGCTTAATCAAAGCAGGTGTATCTAAGGTAGTTGTGGGTATGGTCGATCCTAACCCTTTGGTAGCAGGAGGTGGTATTGCTCGTTTACGTGATGCGGGAATAGAAGTAGTCGTAGGGGTGGAAGAAGAAGCTTGTCAAAAACTAAATGAAGGTTTTATCCATCGCATTCTCTACAAACGTCCTTTAGGCATTTTGAAATATGCTATGACCCTGGATGGCAAAATTGCTACTAATTCTGGTCATAGTGCTTGGATCACAAATCCCGATGCCCGCAGCGAAGTACATCAACTCAGGGCAGCTTGTGATGCTGTCATTGTCGGTGGTAATACCGTTAGACAGGATAATCCTTATTTAACAACTCATCAGCAAGAAGGACATAATCCTTTGCGGGTGGTGATGAGTCGCAGTTTGAATTTGCCAGAAAATGCCCGTCTGTGGGAAGTGGCGGAAGCTCATACTTTGGTGTTAACAGCAGTGGGCAGTTCCCCAGATTTTCAACAGATGTTGCTTAACAGGGGTGTGGAAGTGGTGGAATTTCCCTTGCTCACACCAGATCATGTTATGGCTTATCTATATGGGCGTGGTTTTTGCAGCGTATTATGGGAATGCGGAGGAACTTTAGCCGCAAGTGCGATCGCTCAAAATGCAGTCCAAAAAATTCTGGCTTTTATCGCTCCTAAAATCATTGGTGGTCGTCATGCTCCTACACCCGTAGGTGATTTAGGTTTTACTTCTATGACAGAAGCTATACCCCTAGAAAGAGTTAATTGGCGTGTCGTCGGTTCTGACTGTTTAGTTGAAGGTTATTTACCACAAAAAAGTCAGTAGTTATTAGTTATTAGTCATTAGTTATTAGTCATTAGTTATTAGTCATTAGTTATTAGTCATTAGTTATTAGTCATTGGTTATTTTTCCCAATCACCAATCACCAATACCCTATGACTGTTGACGTTCATAAGCAAGATCACGGATAAGACTGAGCCGAGCGCGGATGTAGTCACAAAGAAAATCTATTTCATGGGGATCTAATAGGGCTTGTTTTGTGGTCTGTTTGACTAACCACTGTACCAAGCTGGCATCGTCCAGCTGCAAAAGAGTTACAGTTTGAGCAGCTTCAACTATAGACCAAAGCTGACGCATAATTGTAGGAGTCATTAGACCTCTATTTAATTATTTAGCTTAGTTTTTTCCAGATTACACAATTTCGATATTAGCTGACTGAATAAATGTACAAGTTGAGATAACTATTATTAAAGGCTTAACAAACTGATTTATATCTTGATAAAGTTTAAAAAATATTAATTATCAAAAATTAACTTTACAATAGTTTACCTAACTTAGATAAACTTTATAGCAGAAGTGTTGAATGTTAAGATTTTGAGGATATTGTCCAATTTGTGCATTGGTATCAGTGATACCAAATTTGAGCAATTAATGACTCTATTCTCAATAGACAATAGGTTTTACCTGGGTAAAACGCCAAGATTGTAAAGTTGTATTCCAGGATTCAACACTTGTGATATTTAGATAATATAAAATTTTACATAATTACTTCTAGTCCATGCTATAAAATAAATTAGAGTGGGAATTGGTAATTGGTAATTGGTAATTGGTAATTGGTAATTGGTAAATTTAATCCTGAAAATCCTCACATCCTGAAAATCCTGATTCTGACAATCAATTTATATTTTTGAGTTCTTATGCAAACCAAAAACAAATTCTCCTGGTTTGATGTATCTGATGAAGTCAAAGAACTATTAATATTAGCCGCCAAAACATGGGAAAATACAGAAGAATCAGCCAAATATATGCAGCAAGCTTTAGCTAAAACCGGAGAAAATACAGATGTTTTAGTTGCAGCTTACAGATATTTTTATTACAAAAATAATTATAGTTTAGCACTGACAACAGCCGAAAAAATAATTGCTAAAATCAAAGAAATAGAGAATTTACCTCATAATTGGGAAGAACTGCAACCAATCCTACAGCAAAGAAAAGAAGAACCCAATATCAGATTATTCTTAAATGCTTATGCTGCTTCTGGTTTAGTTGTAGCTAAACTAGGAAAGTTAGAACAAGCTAAAGAAATCAGTACCAAAATTCAAGGTATTGATAATAAAAATGATTTTGGTGCTAGTATTCTTTTCGATATTTTAACCCGTCCCCCAGAAGAAGACGAATAATTCTTAATTCGTAATTACAGATCACAAAATTACTAATCATGAAAAATTGGTTTTCTCTCAACCCAATATCTTATCAATTTTTGTCATTATCTACACCTAATACCATTATTTTACCAGGACAACCGGAAAAGCCTCCAATTCCTGAAATTAGAAATCCTCAAGCTAATCCTCCTATGGTTTTTTTACCTAAATAGGGTTTGCTGAATAAACCTAAAACCTTGATATATCAAAGGTTAGAGGCTGATAAACACAGAAATTAGTGCAAGGGTTTTGAAGGGTATACCGGAAAAAGTGTGCATTTTTTGGGATTTCAAGAGATGGCAAAGAAATTTTCAAATCTTCTCCTGACTCCTGACTCCTGACTCCTGACTCCTATGCCCTCACGGAAAGACTTTCTCAGCAACCCCTAAATATTCACAGTTTACACTCTAGATTGATACGATATAAATTATGCAAGGTCAGGATTGGTTTATCTCTGGAGATGGAAAACATCAAATTTGTAAATCCGCGAGAGACTGGGATTTATTACGTGATAATTATCGCCTTTATCGCTTTCTTACGGAAGTAGAAGATGTTCTCAATCAAGTTGAGGATGAATCAACTTTTCTTCCTCAACTGAGAATGTTAGTGAGGCGATTAATTATTAATTCCTATTGGGTACAAAGTCAAGTTTTAGAACCAGATCCGAAAACCGGAACATCAGTTTTATTATTATACGATGAATTGGGTTTTCCCTTAACAGTGCAAACAGTCACATTTGCACCAGGAACAACTTCTAATATTCATAATCATGGAACTTGGGGAATAGTCGCAATATTAAAAGGTCAGGAGAAAAACACATTTTGGCGACGTAATCCCACAGATGAATTTCCTGATAAAATTGAAAAAGTGGGAGAACTAAATTTACAACCTGGTGATTTAATTAGTTTTACACCTGAGACAATACATCAAGTTCAAGCTGTGGGTAATGAACCTACGGTTACATTTAATATTTATGGTGAAACCGATCCTAAAGAAAGATTTGAATTTTATGTAACTAATCACATTGCTAAAAAATTCTAATTTTTTTAAATTGTAGTGGCAAAAAGAGAAATAACACATTATTTTGATAAATATAGAATCCTAAATGAATGATTTATTTTTTCATCTGCGTTTATCTGTGTTCATCTGCGTTTAATGATTTCCCATCCAAAAATCAAACTTGAAACCTATAGGAGAAACAACAATGGCCAGAGTAATTTTCTATGAAAAACCAGGTTGTAAAAACAACACCAGACAGAAAGTATTACTCACAGCAGCAGGTCATCAAGTGATAGCATATAGCTTATTAACAGAACCTTGGACAAAAGAAAGATTAAAATCATTTTTTGGCGATCGCCCCGTAATTGAATGGTTCAACAAAGCTGCACCTAGCATCAAATCAGGAGAGGTAAACCCGGAAAAAATTGACGCAGAAACCGCTTTAATGATGATGTTGAGAGATCCCCTATTGATCCGTCGTCCTTTATTAGAGGTAGGGGAGCAAAGAGAAGTAGGTTTTGATGTCGAAAAAATTGACGCATGGATAGGTTTAAAACCCGTGGATGAGTCTTTTAAAGCAATGAGTGAAAATTTAATGCAGCAAGACTTACAAGGTTGCGCTCATGGAAATAATCACGAACACCAACATCATGGGGAAGGTAGTTGTAAAAATCACGGTTAGAGGTTGTTTGAAAACTTTTTCGTGTGGGATTTGACACCCGCAGATCCCCCTAAATCCCCCTTAAAAAGGGGGACTTTGAGGAATTGAGTTGTTTGGTTGGACAGACAATTTCATTTGTCACTAACCATACACTACGATTATTTGCTTCTGCTTTACGAATTAATTCTAAAGATGCTGATATCTCATTAGTACAGAGCGATGAGTTTGATTTTTTTGGCTTGAAGCTGTTTGTCTTGTTTCATGTTCAATACTTCCCCAAGTTTCAGGAAGAGGGTTAACCCAGGAAATAGGAACAGATACTACATCTAGAGTTTCACCATCTTCAAAGACTTCTAAAATATATCCTGGTTCTGGCTGGGTTGTAGTAGGATTGAGATGATCCAAAACAACCCCCCTATTACCAGCTTTTACAGGGCTGTTAGGAACATCTTGTTTTAGTTCTACCCATTGGAATAAGGTGGCTGTTGTCATCGGTTACTTTTTTTATTGACTATCAGTTAAGCATAGATAGCAAGCAAAGAGTCTAATTCATTCATGTCAGTAACAACTTTACCTAATAACTCACTGAAATAAATAACTTCATAATTAGGTGCGAGTTCTTTTTGCAGTTGTTTCCATAAACTAATACCTTCTTTTTCAAAAGTGGCTTCTTCTTCTGGACTTAAATCTGGTGAATTACCAGGATCTTGCCAATTTAATGTTGCATTATAATCAGTCGCCCATTTTTTCAAATGGTTAATGGTTTCTTGGCTGAGGGGCAATCTTGCTGGGTCAATGTTACCAACTTTATCAGCATCTGCCCACCATAAAGGATCACATCCATAATCAGCCATTAGTTTGATTTTTATTGCCATAGCTATACTCAACAAGGTTGGGACATGAATTTTTGCATTACGAAAACCTAGATTTTTAGGGTTTTAGCAGTGCTAAACCCCTACGTAATAGAATCAAATGATCAAGCTGTTTTGATTATTCTCAGGTGGAATCATGGTAAAGAGGCAGGATTCGCTCCAACTATATAACCATTATCACCTACCGTCACTGCTATAAGTTGCTTTTTTCCATTAAAAATTAGTTCATATATTTCTCGTCGAGGTTCTACTGTTCCTTGATAACCAAGAAAAGTTCCACTGGTTACAGCAGCGATTACAGCATCCGGGATTTCCTCCTCAGAAATTCCACGTCTAGCAAAATCCTCTTTATGCTCCTTCAAAATGTGTGCTAGTCCACTTGCCCTTTTAGTAACTTTACCTTTTTCTAAAAATACGATTTTACCATCTGCTTGTTTGGCAATCTTCACTATTTTGTCTGGGGTATGTTTAATGCCAGCCTCAGTGAGTTCTGCTAACAATGCTAGTCTGTCTTGTGGTGTATTCAGTTTTTCTTTCATTATAGTTTTTTTAATAGTTTTTTTATAATAACCCTATTATACCATCAGTATTTTTCAATTCTTTTGACTGACAAAATTAAGAGGTAAAGATTATCAGTTAATCCTTACCCCTTAATATTATTAATTCAACCCCAAACCTAAGCCCCTACAGCCTCCTTAGCTGCATATAAAACTTCAGCAGAAATATCCTTAACTCCCCGTTCACGGGCAAACTTTTCCGTATTTCGCTTTACTTTCCCCCGCACAAAACCAGGAATTTTATTCAATTCTGCTAACCCATCTTTTGTCCAATGCAAATCAGATTCCGCAGAAATTCCTTTAGTAATTACCTCTTTTGTATCGTGTCCACCAAAGATTTCTAACAGATGATCTTCCATTCCCAAAGTGAAGGAATTGTAGATTAAATCGGTGATTTGATTTGTACCTTCATAACCCATAAATGGTTTGTAACCTATGGGGAAATTTTGCACATGAATAGGTGCTGCAATGACTCCGCAGGGAATATCTAAACGTTTACCTACATGGCGTTCCATTTGTGTTCCGAAAATGGCAGATGGTTCAACACGAGCGATCGCATCACCAATTTCTCCATGATCTTCGGTAATTAAAACCTCATCGCAATATTCGCTTACCTGTTCTCTAAACCAGTCAGCATCATATTTACAATAAGTACCCGCCCAAACTACATGAATTCCCATTTCTCTGGATAAGATTTTAGTAATAGCCGCAGCATGGGTACTATCACCAAAAACCACCGCTTTTTTACCTGTTAAATTCTGACAGTCAATAGAACGGGAAAACCAAGCAGCTTGGGAAACATATAAAGTTTGTTCGTTGATAAATTCCTCATAGTCAACATTTGCACCTTTTGTATTGAGCGAAGTCGAAATATGTTGATTAATTACTTGTTGAATTTTGCGGATACATCTAGCAGTTTCCACCACTCCCATCGGGGTAATATCTACAAAAGGTGTACCAAATTCTGCTTGTAAATAATTAGCAGTTAATAACCCCAATTCCCGATAAGGAACTAAATTAAACCATGCTTTTGGTAAATTCTTTAACTCATGAACAGAAGCACCTTCAGGAATCACAGCATTAACTTCAATTCCTAAATCAGCCATTAATTTTTTCAGTTCTGTGCAATCATGATTATTATGAAAACCCAAGGTGGAAATACCAATAATATTTACTGAAGGATTTTCAGTTTTTGAAGTTGGTAATTCGTCTTTTTTCCGCGCTTTTTCAATGTAATATTTGACAATTTGATGTAAAGTTCTATCTGCTGCTTGCAGTTCATTCACACGATAATGATTGACATCTGCTAACAACACATCACCTTTTGCATCCATTTGCGCCCGATCTACAAAGTTTTGTAAATCTTCTTGTAAAATACTCGATGTGCAAGTAGGAGTTAAAACAATTAAATCTGGGTGTTCTTCTGCATCCTTGCGGGTGATATTTTCTACTACTTTTTCTTGAGAACCACGCGCTAAAACATGACGATCTACAATACTAGCTGTAACTGGTGTAAAATCACGTTCTCTGGATAACATCGAACGCATGACGTTAAAATAGTCATCTCCTAAAGGAGCGTGCATAATAGCGTGAACATTTTTAAAGGAACTAGCAACCCGTAAAGTACCAATGTGAGCAGGTCCAGCATACATCCAGTAAGCTAATTTCATTCAGTCTTCTCCCTTTATCACTCAAGTAACTATGAGTTTTTGATTATTATTTTGATGATTAACTTGGATTGTCGCAAAACTTTTGGCTATCAACAAATAAGCTTTTTTAAGTAAGTGAAGTTAACTTCTCGGTGTTAGCAAATCTTAGCATTGCTCAAAGGTAGTCATAGATAGGATTTCGGGGATTAAGTGCTAAAATTTTTCCATAGTTTAAGTAAAGAAGTCTTAATATTTTGATAAATATTTTGATAAATATTTTTATCAGTTTTTAGAGATATGTAAAGTGTTTTTTTGTTATCATGTATTTATGGTGTAATTATCCAGTAAAAAAATAATGGTTAAACTACCCTTTCCTTCTACTTTTATTCTTCCTTTAACTAACGGTGATAAACTTAATCGTTATGAATTTGAGCGCCGTTATGATAGTACAAGTGATATAAAAAAGGCTGAACTAATCGAAGGAATTGTTTATATTATGCCTGCTGCTTTACGTTTACAAAGTCATGGAGAACCTCATGCTCACATATTGATATGGATGGGGAATTATAAGGTTTTTACTCCTAGTCTAAAATTAGCAGTTGAACCTACAGTGCGTTTAGACTTCGATAACGAACCTCAACCGGATGCAGTTTTGATTATTACACCAGAAGCAGGTGGACAAACTAGAATTAGTGAAGATGATTATATTGAAGGTGCGCCGGAATTAGTAGTAGAAATTGCTGCTAGTAGTGCAGCTATTGATTTACATGGTAAAAAACAAGCTTATCGTCGTAATGGTGTGAAAGAGTATATTGTTTGGCAAGTTTTAGAGCAAAAATTAACTTGGTTTTGTTTAGAACAAGGTGAATATTTAGAATTAGTTGCTGATGAAAATGGTATTTTAAAAAGTCGTGTGTTTCCAGGTTTATGGTTAGCAGTAAATGAGTTGTTAACAGGTAATATGTCTGAGGTTTTGCAGGTTTTACAAGCAGGTTTACAGTCTGTTGAACACGCGGATTTTGTTAGTAAGTTAGGTAATGGTTAGAGTTTTTAAAAACTTTTGTTTTGATATTTGCAATAGCATAATTACGACGGGATTCCTCCCACAGTTCAGAATTATAGGATTTGATTAATGATAGTGCTGTTGGTTGTAATTGATAACACCATTTAGGACTATTAATTGGTCGGTTTGGTTGATCTGGATTTTCCACCACCAAACCCATTTGTACAAACTGGTGCATTGTTTGTCGTCTTACTGTTTCTCGTGTATTTGGTGCGTATTGTTTCCCATAAAAATCACGAAACCAATCCATCATTTCTGTAATTCTGCGTTTAGGTGCTGTTGCTTGATTCCAAGAAGTTTCTGGTCGAATATCTGCTAATGCGAGTAAACATAATGCGGATCTTTCGTTTTGTTGTTCTTTGGGTGCAGCAATTTCTTTCAGAATATTCATTGCTTCTTGAATACGTTTACTAGCTGCAATTGCGTTGATTGTTTCACTCATAATTGATAGATTTTTATTGACAATATCATCTAATTTATCTTGATCAAATCCAGATTCATTAATTTGTTTTCCCAGTTGAATTAAATCATCTTTACATGGATATTTAACTTTGCGTAAGTCTGTAGCATTAACTTGTGTGTTACCGCTAAAAAGTCGAAAGTATTGATCAAATAAAGTTGAATTGAGAAATGCTGTTAAACCCTTTGCTAAGTTGATATTTATTCCCTTTCCTTGTGCATGATAGTAGTTAATATGATTCTCTATACCCAATACTGGGTAATCTATAGGGTAGGATACAGCAGCAACAACACGACGTTTTTCTTCTTTAGCGGAAAACCTTTTAGTTAAAACATAACAACCTTGGGGAATCAACCATTTTTGTGTTTCTTGAGTGTGAACAATAGCAATTGATTTTTTTGGATTTTGGGGAGGAAATAAAACTTTTCCTGGTTTAATAGATTCTGGATAAATTAGGGGAACTGTTTGATCATTTAAAAAATTTCTCAAAGCTGATTTGAGACGAAAATCTACAACTGGACCCGTGGATATTTCTAGACCTAATTCTTCTAAGGTAGATGGAAATTTATCCATTTGCACTTTTAAAGTATCTTCTAAATAGTTAGTAATAATATGGATAAAATTCTCAGGATTATCTTTTTCTATAATTTGATGATATGGAACAAGTCTAATTTCGGAAACTTGATCTAGTTCTATTTCTGAATTAATACTGATTTGAATATAATTATCTTGATATTCTGTTTTGATAGCATGAAAAATAATATTTTCTTGAATAATATTATCTTCTGCAAAGACTAAATCACGACTATCAAAAACATGAATTTTTTGCAGTGACATTTTCTGTAAAAACGCTTGACGAAATGGGCGGAAATAAGCACCATTACAAAAACTTCTGGGAGTAATTGCCACTATTTCACCATGTTCTGCAAGCTGTAACATTGTCAGCCAAACAAATGCACTATATAAATTTACTGTTTCAATTCCTAGTTTTGATAATTGTTTTCTTTCAATCGATTGACTGTTGATTTTTTTGTATGGTGGATTGATAATTGCATGGGTAAAATTTTGAGAAGCATTATTAAAAAGCGGTAAATTATTTGCTGTTAGACTATTAATAAAGCTTTCCTGTTTTACACTATAATCGGCTTTAATTCCTTTGTTTTCTAAAGCTCGACAACATTCTATCAGACATTTTTCTAAGGATGATATAAATGTTGATTCTATTTCATAAGCTGTGAGAAAACAACTTTCAACCTGATGGGAATTTAGCAACAGTTGTTCTACAAACGCAGCAGTTAAAGTCCCCACACCAGCACCAGGATCAAGTAAACTAATATGACCCGATAAATTATTAAATTGTCCTGCCATAAATTTCGCAACTGTAGCAGGAGTGAGAAATTGACCTAATTCACTTCTTTGAATTAAGTTCAATTTTGCAGATAAATTTACCCCGGTTATATCTGTTAAATTTGTGATATGACTGATCATTCCTCATACATAGATAAATGATTAGATAAATAATTAGATAAATAATTTAAGTTATCAGACCCCAACTTGATTAAACAAGTCAAGGATCTGAAAAAATTACTTAATTACTTGCGGAAAATTTCCACTTTTTCTAACACGACATCTTGATTAGGGCGATCGCGTTTTGTAGGTACATTAGCGATTCTATTGACGATATCCATACCTTCAACTACTTGACCAAAAACACTGTGTCTTTTGTCAAGATGAGGTGTTGGTCCTTCTGTAATAAACCATTGAGAACCATTAGTTCCAGGTCCTGCATTAGCCATTGACAAAATACCTGGTTCATCATGCTTCAATTCAGGATGAAACTCATCCTCAAATCTATATCCTGGTCCACCAGTACCCCAACGATGAGACATATCAGGATAACGACTTAAAGGATCACCGCATTGAATCATAAAATCGGGAATGACACGGTGAAAGCGAACGCCATCATAAGCGGGAGTACCAAGCATAGATGCACCGGTTTTAGGATCTTTCCAGTCAATGTTTCCGGTAGCTAAACCGACAAAATTTTTAACAGTATTGGGGGTTCTATCTTCCTCCAATTTAACCACAATTTCACCCAAGGAAGTCGTTAAGCGGGCGTGAAGTTGTCCATCACCGGGAATATTAATATCTGGAAAGTTCATTAGTTTTTAGCTATCCTGTTTTCAAAACTGCGCGTGTTTGATATATCGTAGGCTAATTAACACTCACATTGCAAGTTTACATATCAAAAAATTTCTCTAGGGATTTGTCTATTAGACATCGACCGAATTTAAATATGTGTAGCCTGAAACCCTTGTAGGGACAATTCATGAATTGTCCTTACATTCATTTTCATCAAATGTCTATTGAGGCAGAACCTCATATATTTCATTACTTGTCAGAGACAGGTAACGAGAAATAAGGAATTTATTCACCTAAATTAATCGCTGGATTTCTCTTAAAAAATCCCCTTGGCATCAGTTTAAAACTTACTTGATGTCGTGGCATTACAGGGCAATCTTCTGGACGAGGAACATGAGTCATACCCATTGTGTACCACACAACAATATCTTCATTTTCCAAAGATTCATTATCAGCAATATATTTCGGTAAACCTTCTCCGAGTGATGTTTGATTTGGATAATCACCACCTGCATACATTTCATCGGTTTTATATTTTGTCACCCAAAAATGATGAGTTGCAAAACCGGCTTTTTCTCTGATCTTTGCCCCTTCTACTGCATACAAAATGGTATTTGCTCCTGGCATTAATATATATGCAGGTGCAACCCCTAAATGATTCTTTTTATCTGCACTGGTAATCATCCATTCTCGACTATGTTTAATATCTGCATCACGCACTGCTTCTGTTTCGGTTTTTAATAATGTATCTTCAACTGTAATGGCATTTCCTAAAGGATTTTGTTCACTGATAGGTAAATTATTAACATTCATTTCCATAACATTATTATTTTGCCCATCAACATCTAAATCTAAGCGATAATTGAAAAAGTGCTGATGATTGACACCAAAGATATTTTTAGCTAATAATCTTCCCAAAGAATTGCTAGATTGTTTTTGGTCAGATGTGCCTTGAGCTAACACAATTCCCGATAATTCATTTTTTATTTCTAAACTTCCATCTTGGTGAAATATCCAATTCAAAGTATAATCATAATTATCAACTGTTGTAATCATTTTCATGACTAATTCACGATTACGACGGACATAATTTTTTTGACTGTTAAAATCAAAATGTTTCCAAAGTACGCCGTTATCTCTTTCATAAATACCTATGACTCCCGGCATAGTATAAGGTTCACCTTCACCATTAGCAAAAGTGGCATTTAATAAAACTCCATTTTCAGGAATTTCTTGACCTAATTTTAGTTGATTTGCTAATAAACCAATATTGTATTCTCCCACATCAAAGGCGTTACGAAATGACCAATTTGGATTTGGATCACCGTAAGGAACTGCCATTTCTGAAAGACTTCCACGATATAAAACAGGTCTGATTTTTTCGCCATCGTTATATTTAACAAGATACAAAACCAAGCCTTCACGGGGGTGCATTAAATAACGAAATTGCCAACCTTGCCAAGTAATTTCATTACCTTGAATTTTGAATGTTGTACCTTCTGGTTGAATGATTTTTAAAGGTTTAGGTGGTGGTGTTAATTTATTGAAAGCTTTAATATCATAGTCCCAGTTTTCTTGGGAAATAGGAACTACACCATGATCTACAAAACTAGAAACTTCTTCTTTATTTAAATCAACAGTGACTAAAACACCTTCGATGGGGCGTGAGAAATAATTCCAATGTTTACCTTGATAATAGGATAAGGCACGGCAAATTCTATGACCATTTTTTGCTTCTGCTGAAGTTAATATTCCTGCTCCCCAACAACTTATTTGTATTTGGTTAAAATCTTTAATTCCTCGTTTTTTCATTGCTTGTTGCCAGCGCGGATCAGATTTCACAACTTCTCTGGCTATTTCATAATCTGCGGGTAAAATAGCAGGTTGAACATGAGGTATTTCTTGCCAGTTAGTTAGGGTTTTGGTTATTAAATCAACTGTCGCTGTAAAAGTTTTATTGTGTTCCCGTTCATAAACTTGCAAAAAAACACGGCGGGTAAATTTTTGCCCAGGTTGAAAATTCAAGACTTGGCTTTTATCTGGTTCTTGTAATGTAATCATGGGAAAAAATGTTGTGTTGCTTAATGGTTTTTCCCGTTTTAATACTTCTACTGCGGTGGTAATTTCTGTCTCTGTTAAGGGGTTGAGGGGATGGGTAATAAATGATTTTTGATTTAATTCTTGAGCAAATGTAATATGAGGAAATATCAGGGTTAGAGAAATGATCATCAATAAGTTAATAGCCAGTTTTAACAGGTTTTTTGGGCGGGCAGGATGCCCACCCCACAAATATGTATTTTTTGTTGCTGGAATGTGGAAAAAATAATTGAGTTTTTGCATCATACTGTTTGAGAAGTCAGTAGAGTTAATGAATATCTATTGATTTCAAAACTATTACTCATAAACAGTATAATTAGCAGAAAATGAATATAAAGAATAAAAATATCCCCAACTTCTTTAAGAAGTCAGGGGTATGGATTATACAATATCTTGTTGGTAATTTAAAAGCCTTGTAGCACAAGAATTTTATTGCTGATAGCTGATAGCTGATAGCTTTTTACTATGCAGAAACTAATCTCCGCAAAGATTCGGCACGACGTTTAGCTGTGGCGTTATTAGGTGCAATTTTGAGTGCGGTTTCATACATTTCCAACGCCTGAGCAGTTAATTTTTTCTTTTCGTAAGCATGGCCAAGATTATTCAACGCTACTACATAATCTGGTTGCAATTTTAATGCTTCTTTGTACTGCCGAATCGCTAAATCATATTGTTCTTGGGCAAAGTAAACATATCCCAAACCATTGTAAACTGGGGCAATGTTTTCTTCTCCCTCTTCTTCGGCAGCTTTGATAGCTTTTTGAAATAGGGGTATTGCCTGGGTAAAAACTTTTTTTTCAGAATAAATACTAGCTAATTCGTAATATTCTTGTGCAGTACCTTTTTCTTTTGTCAATTTGGTTTTCAACTGGGAAAGAGAATTTTCAAGTTTACGAGTTTTGAAAATCTGACGAAAAACACTCACTCCCGCAAATAGGAGCAAACCGACGAAAACTGAAAGATAAATGATTACTAGATTGTTATCCATTGGTTGCAAATACAAATATTAAACTTGCTTTCTCTATCTATTATCAACTTTCTGGGAAAATGAGAAAATAAATAAATTAAGAATTAACAATAAAAATTTCTCCCTTATCAATTATCAATTATCAATTATCAATTATTCTAGTCCCCAATAGTTTGTTCGTTCTTTGAGCCAACCTGTGGTTGTGTAACGAGCGATCGCTTCATTTATTCCTCGCCTTAATTCATCGTACTGCAATCCTTTGGGCATGACTACAGATAATGGTTCTGTTGATAATTTGGTTGGCAATATTTGATATTGGGGATATTCTTGTACCCAACCACTTAAAACGCTGACATCAGCCGCAAAAGCATCCACTTTACCGCTTTCTATTTGCTCTCTTCCCTGGGCGTAGGAATTAACACCGACTAATTCAGCATTAGGTATAAAGTATTTTATGTATGAGATAGTGCTGGAGTGATTGAGTACAGCAATTTTACGTTTTGCTAAATCCTGAAGTTTTTTGATAGCGGTATTTTTTGTAACTATTGCTGTACCATCGTAATAGTAAGGAACACTGAAGCTAACTATGCGGGAGCGTGATTCAGTGGCGGTAACTCTGGCGATCGCCATATCAACTTGATGATCAAAAACAGCAGGTAAGCGATCGCTATTAACTACAGATTGCAATTTCACCGCATCCGGTTTACCTAACAAATCACTAGCCAAACGCTTGGCTAAATCAATCTCTAACCCTTGTAAATTGCCGTTTTCATCCCTAAATCCCAAAGGACGGATGTTATCCTTAACCGCCACAGTTAAATAGCCTCGTTGCTGAATTTCTGCCATAGTCGCCGCAGAAGCAACCAAATCTATCTCCCCATAGAACAGGCAACAAATGATCATAAAGGTAGCGGATAATACCAGATGTAACTGATTCATAATTGACCTTCGCTTCTTTACGAGACGCTGCTATTAACTTTTCAAAACGTTTAACAACTTTTCACAAAACGTTTAATTTTGTTTAATTCTGTTTAATTTTGAATTTTCAGCAGAATTTATCTGTTACATCCGTTATTCATCCGTTGCCACCTTTATCCTTTGGCAGAGTTTGCCAGTTCAGCCACTTTAGCGAAGCTTGCAGGATCAAGAACTGCCAACTGTGCCAACATTTTACGGTTTAGGTCAACATTAGCTTTTTTCAGATTACCAATTAACTGGCTATAGCTCAAACCATGTTGTCTAGAAGCCGCATTAATACGGGTGATCCACAGACGACGAAAATCGCGCTTTTTCTTTTTGCGATCGCGGTACGCACTGCGAAGCGCCTTCATCACCTGTTGGTTAGCGGTTCTAAACAGAGTAGAGTGAGAACCACGAAAACCCTTAGCTAATTTGAGAATTTTATTGCGGCGTTTACGAGCTACATTACCGCGTTTTACACGAGTCATTTTTTACAGTACCTGAAGGATTTACAAATAAGGAAGCATTAAACGCACGTTTTCTTCGTCGCGTTCATGAACAACTGCCATTTTAGACAAATTGTTCTTTTTGCTAGAGGACTTATGCTCTAACAAGTGATTTTTGAAAGGTTTACGACGCACGATTTTACCGCTACCAGTGGCGCGGAATCTTTTCGCTGCTGCCTTGCGAGTCTTGAGTTTAGGCATGGGATGGCTTTGAATCAACACAATCTACAATTATATACCAATAAAACTCAAATTAACCAACATTTGTCAATAATTACAGCAGTTATCAGAGGGAACAGGGAATTGGGAATTGGGAAAACTCCTACCCAGTCACCAGTCCCCAGTCACCAGTCACCAGTCACCTGTCCCCAGTCCCCAGTCACCAGTCCCCAGTCCCCAGTCACCAGTCCCCAGTCACCTGTCACCTGTCACCTGTCACCTTGGGATCTAAAACAATGCGTGAACCTGTACGATCTACATGATAAGTCCAAAATTGATTGTTCACTTTGAGAACCACTGCCCAACCCTCAACAGGATCATATTGTTGAGTACAGATTTCACCAAAATTAAACACACAGGAATTACTAAAAGTTTTTTGCACAGTACGAGTAATCCTGATACCTATAGTTTGTAACCGAGAACGTTGATAAGCATCATTCAAAACTTTTTCCGCAATTTTTTCTGGTAGTGGAGAACCCTCATTAGCTTTAATTTTCGGATCAATGACAATTTGCGAACCAGACTTATTGACATGATAAGTCCAAGACTCTTCTTTTACCTTCACAACTACAACCCAACCTTCTACAGGTTGATAAATTTCAGCACAGACTTCACCAAAATTAAACACACAAGAATTACTAAAAATTTTAGATGTGGAACTATAAATTCTCAGAGAATTTCTGTTTACACCAGAACGATTAGCCACATCATTTAAAACCTTACTAGCAATATTTCTTGGCAGTTGAGAAGCATTAAAAAAATTAATATTTGGCTCAATCACAATTTGCGAATATTGACTAACATGATAAGTCCAAGATTGCTCTTTTACCTGCACAACTACAACCCAACCCTGAATTGGTTTATATTCTTTAGTGCAACCCTTTTTAAACTCAAAAATACAACGGTTACTAAAAGTAGTCTGAGTCACCTGAGAAATTTTCAAATCAGATACTTGTACCCTAGAACGCACAGAAGCATCTCTTAACACCGCCTCAGAAATATTTCTAGGTAACGTATTTTGGGCTATTTGTATTTGTTCTCCGCTAGGAATAGCTCCAGATGTATGATTATTACTAATATCAACTCCACAGGCCAGCAGACTGCTTAAAGCCAAAGTTAAAACAATTGCTTTCGATAATTTACCGTTATTCTTTAGATGAGAAAGTAACATAATGTGTTTGCTACCTAATTATTGACAAGATATACCAAGTTATTTACTATTTTTAGTTTAATTTTGTTCCCCATATTCCCACCCAGTGCAGTTAACATTTTTTCTTTTCTCTGTGTACTCTGTGCCTGGAGTGGTTGGTTACAAATGTTTAGTTTCCCGCAGTTAATACAGCTAAATTCATCACATTTTCAGAAAACTGACGTTTTAAAGCTGCAAATACCGGACAAGGTGCAGAAGCTTGTAAATTATTCGGTTTACTCCATGTAAAGGGTGCTTGTTGAGCCGCAGACATCCATAACAACTTTTTAGCCCTAGTCATAGCCACATAAAGTAAACGATATTCTTCCGCCATTTTCAGATATTTTGCATCTTCCCAAGCTTGACTAACATGAGGTATTTGAGATGGTATTTGGGATATATTTTCTCCTTTGTGATGGAGTGCTGCACGAATTTGGGCGCGTGCTACTTCTGATAATGTAAAATCACCTAAAAATTGACTTTGGGGAAGAACCCAAAAACTTCCAGGAATTAAATTTTCATGTAAAAAAGGCAAAAATACATAATCCCAGTCTAGCCCTTTGGCTTTGTGCATAGTGATAATTGTTAGTTGTCCTTTTTTGGTATATTGTTCTTCTAAATTGTCTGTATCTACTGGCTCAAATCGTTCAGAATTTACAATTTCACTTAAAGCAGAAAGCATTGCACCCATTGAATTATTACCAAACATTTGCAGGTTTACTCGTTCTGCAAGTTTGTCTGCTGTGGCTAATTCTGCTTGATCATATTTTAATGTTAAAGCTAAAAAAGAAATGATTTGATAAAGTGGTAATTCTAAACGAGCGCGAAGTAAACTTCGACATAAATGAGCAGCTTTTTGTACTGTTTCTGTTTGGGGAGTTGCTAATGGTCCAGGATATAAAAATTCTTCTGGTAAAATAGCAAGGGTGTTAATATCTTGGGTGGGAATTAATTGACGTTGTACTAAAACATCTAAGGTAGCTTTTAAATAATCAGGAGAATGGGGGCGATCGCAAAATTGCAATAATGATAAAATCTCTTGAGGTACATGAGAACGCCTTTCTTGTTCTCCTACATCATAAAGTTTAATTTTATGTTCTTTACATATCGGTTCTAAAGCTGCTGCTAACCATCTACCTTGGCGATTTTCTCGCACTAATACCGCCGCACGAGCTTGGGAATTTTCCTTAAATAACTCTACAACTCTCTGAGAAATTAACTCAACTGTATGATAAATGTCACGAGGACTATATAATTCTAACCCTTTTCCCACTGGTGTGGGATTCGCATCTGGTTGAGGATCATCAAAATTAACAGCCTCAATTTTTTGATCTAAAAATGGTGTTTGTCTGTTTTTATTTGTGGCTAACCAATGACTATTTACCCATTCTAAAGCAAAGTTAGCAGCATCAATAATAATTCTGCTACTACGCCCTGCTTGATTCATTGTTGCTAGTCGTTTATCAACATTACACTGTTCACAAAATTCTCGGAAATAAATTGGATCAGCAGGGGTAAAAGTTGAATTAATCGCTTGGTTAGGATCACCAACTCTGACTAAATTCAATTTCGATTTATTTAAATTATTTTCATTTTCATCTTCCTCACTTGCTAATTTTTCTAAAAGTTGCGTTTGTAGTTGACTAGAATCTTGGGCTTCATCTTCAAAAACTGCGAAAATTTTGTTTTTTTCAATCTGTAAAGCGCTCTTATTTTTTAATACCTGCAATGCCCCTAAAATCATATCATCATAGTCAATGAAATCCTGTAATTTCATGATTTTTTGATATTGTTCATACAGTCCCGCAGCAATACGTAAAATTTGATAAGAATCTTGACTTTTTTCACTCCATAAATAAAGTTTTTCCGGTAATATTCCCGAGCTTTTAGCTTCATGAATCACGGTATAAGCTAAATCTGGTAATACTTCCGTTCTCAGCACTGACTGACGACGCAATTTTTCTGTTTCTTCTCCGTCAAATTGCTGACCTTCTAACAAGCGGCGATATAGGGCAGGATGGTTATTTATCCATTGTTCCACTGCTAGTCTAATAAAGCGATGACTTTGATTAGGAGTAATTAATTTGACTTCATCTAACTGTAAACCTGATAACTCAGGATGACGACTGGCAATATTTAAGGCTAAACCGTGTAGGGTATAAACAACAAAGCCAGTTTGTGGTAAGGATAATTCTTTTAACTTGTCGCGGATTTTTAATTTTAGGTTAGCAGCAGCAGAACGGGTAAAAGTAACAACTACCAACTGACGGCGATAATTTTTATCATTATTCACAGAATGCTGATATTGACGTGCTATGGCAATTGCAGCAGCAGCGGCCATCCCCGTAGACTTACCAGCACCCGGAACAGCAGATACAGCTAAAGGTCCTGTTTCCCAGTTTGCCATTTGTGTTTGTCCAGATCGCAAACTTTCACGAATTTTGTTAATATTTTCTCTTAATTGGTTGATAGATGATATGTAATTCATAATTCATAATTTATAGTTCATAATTGGTGATAGTTGATAGTTGATAGTTGATAGTTGATAGTTGATAGTTGATAGTTGATAGTTGATAGTTGATAGTTGATAGTTGATAGTTGATAGGGAATCATAAAATTGATTACCCAATCACCAATCACCAATCACCAATCACCAATCACCAATCACCAATCACCAATCACCAGTCCCCAGTCCCCAGTCCCCAGTCACCAGTCACCAATTATCAATTTTTACTCATCAATTTGCCAAGCATCTTTGGTAAATTCTTCATCGAGAACTTTCTTAGGACGTAAAATGATAATAACTTTACCTAACAAAGTATTTTCTGGTGCAGTTTCAAACCATTGAAAATCAACTTCTCCAGAATTATCAAAGGCAAAATAACTAGAAGCATCCCAATCTCTTTGATTGCGATCTATCACAACTAAAACAGGTTCTATTTTCGTTTGATTTGGGTTAGGGAAAATATCGCTACTAGCAATAATGACTACTGGATCTTCCGCAGATCGTAACACTTGCCAACCTGGTAAAGCTACCCAAGCTTGTTCCCCTGCAAATTTGACAATTTTAAATGGTTCAATTTCTGTAACTATTGGTACAGCTTTTACAGCTTGTGGTGTCAATGGTAATTCACCCACTACAGGTACAAGCCGGGGTAGTTCTTCATCTGACTCTAACCGGAAAAAGGGTAGAATGGGGGCGGGACGTTGGGGAACTACGGTAAAATCAGTTAATAGTTGTTCGATTTGTTTCCTAGCTGTGGGCGAGTGAACAAAACGCAAACCCTTAGCAATTAAGCGCGATCGCTCTTGTAAATCCGAGTTCTGTCTGGCTAATTTCCAAGCTTGATAAGCGACTGCATCCCCTGGATCGTTCGTAAAACCTTGTGGTGGGGTAGAAAAGCGAGAAAAATCTTTGATTGCTTTAGCAACTTCCCGCGCTTCGTCTACATCAAGTTTATGTAAAAAAATCAAATCAGCCGCTGCGGCTCGATCCTCTTGAGTCAGTAAGCGCAGTTCATAAAGAATATCACTAGCTCTTGTACCATAGTATACCCGTGTTGCTTCCGATGCACCAAACTTTTCTAAAGAACTGTAAACTTGAGCGCCAACAATCACCTGATTTTGTTGGATTGGCTCAAATCCAGTGGACTCAAAGATTTCTTGGGGATTGTAACCGTTTTTTTGGAGGTAGGCGATCGCTACTCCCCATTCCACCCAGTTACCTTGTTTTTGTCTCAATTTTACTAATAATTCTTGTGCTGTATCATTAGCAGCATTCCCTGTATCTTGTGTGTTGGATGGTAGTTCAGTCATAATCGGAAGAGCAAACTTCAATTTAATATGGTGATTAGTAATTAAGCTCTTAATTATCCCTTAAATGTGCGAATTTTAGATTATGGATTTTGGATTTTAAATTGAGGTTGTTTGTTTCACAGCTTGGTTGATGTTGAATTGCTAAAAATCAGGATTTTCAACTCTGCTGTGTATGGAATATAACAAAATTGTGAAGAACATATAAAGAAATTTATGGGTAACACAAATCTCGAAATTGAGCAAGTGCGCTCTCAATTCAGTAGTCGTGAACGTGCAAAAAAACTCAAAATCCTGGTAGTGGATGATGAACCAGATAATCTGGATCTACTTTATCGTACCTTTCGTCGTGATTTTAACGTCCTCAAAGCTGACAGTGGTGTAAATGCTTTGCAATTGCTCGAACAAGAAGGAGAAGTAGCAGTCATTATCTCCGATCAGCGAATGCCAGAAATGAAAGGAACTGAATTTCTGAGCCGGACTTTACCACAATTTCCCGATACCGTGAGAATTATCCTCACTGGGTTTACAGATATTGAAGACCTTGTAGAAGCAATTAATAGTGGTCAAGTTTTCAAATACATTACCAAACCTTGGGACTCTGGAGAACTTAAGGAAGTAGTCCAAAGAGCAGCAGCAACTTATGATTTACTGAAACAGCGAACAGAAGAACTGCGTCGCGCTAATGCACAAATGCAGTTGTTGACTGTGCTGGTGGAAGTCACCCAAGCTGCTTCTAGCATAGAGGAAATTTTAACTTCCATTGCTAAAGCCTTTAGTGAAACTTTTGCTGCTGATGGTTGTATTGTACAACTTATAGAAGAAAATACTCTGGTAGCAACCCAGGGAGCTTACAGTGTGACAGGAGGAGTTGAAAATTGGCTCTGTGAAGATCCACTCGCCAAAGCAGCGATCGCCACTGCTCAAATCCAATCTTGTTTAAATATCCCTAAAGACCCTAATCTCAATACTCTTACTCATTACCAAGCTGCTGGAGTCCAAGCACATTTAATTATCCCAATTATTTATCGTCAGCAGATGTTAGGAGTATTATCGCTCCAGTGGCAAAAACCTTGTAATTTAAGGGAAGATGAACTTAACCTCATTCATCTGTCAGTGCAATTAGTGGCGATCGCTCTTTCTAGTAGTTGCAGTAGGTGACTGGTGACTGGGGACTGGTGATTGAGGACTGGTGACAGCAACAAAAGTCTTTTATCAATCCAAAATCTAAAATCTAAAATCTAAAATCTAAAATCGGATGACCAACTACCAAGCACCCATAAACAACGAAATTCGTAACATTTTTGACCGTATTGCCCCAGTTTATGATCAATTAAACGATTGGTTAAGTTTGGGACAACACCGGATATGGAAAGAAATGACCGTTAAATGGAGTGGAGCTAAACCCGGAGATACCTGTTTAGATTTATGCTGTGGTAGTGGTGATTTAACCTTTAGATTGGCACGACGCGCAGGAATGACGGGAAAAGTTTATGGTGTAGACTTTTCCTGTAACTTACTCACAACTGCCAAAGAACGTTGCCAAAGCCATTACCCCCAACCTCCTATCACTTGGATAGAAGCTGATGTTCTTAATTTACCCTTTGACGACCATCAATTTGATGCCATCACAATGGGCTATGGTTTAAGAAACGTGAAAGATATTCCCCGCAGTCTCCAAGAAATATATCGCGTTCTCAAACCTGGTGGTAAAGCAGCAATTTTAGATTTTCATCGCCCTAACAACGAAACATTCCGCGCTTTTCAGCAGTGGTATTTAGATAACCTCGTCGTTCCCCTGGCAACTAATTTAGGTGTTAAAGAAGAATACGCTTATATTAGTCCCAGTTTAGACCGTTTCCCCATTGGTAAAGACCAAGTAGCAATAGCACAAAAAGTAGGTTTTGTCAACGCCACACATTACCCCATTTCTAACGGTATGATGGGAGTGTTGGTAATTGATAATTGATAATTGATAATTGATAATTGATAATTTGTAATTACTAACTAATGTTAAGTTGCTAGTTGGGAGTCAGGAAACAGTGAACAGTGAACAGTCAACCTCGATAACTGTCACCCGTCACCTGTCACCTGTCACCTGTCACCTGTCCTCTTTCCCTAATCCAAAATCCTGTGGATTGGTCACATCTTTGGCTTTATGTATCACCCCCAATTCTGGGTGGAATTATCGGCTATTTCACCAATGATATAGCCATCAAAATGCTATTTCGCCCCTATCGGGCTATTTATATTCTGGGGCGCAGAGTGCCTTTTACTCCTGGGTTGATTCCCCGCAATCAGGAGCGGTTGGCAAAAAATATTTCTAATACCATTATGGGATCGCTGTTAACGCCAGAAGAATTGCAAAAGCTGGCGAAGCGTCTCTTACAAACAGAACGGGTACAAGGTGCGATTCTCTGGTTATTGAAGTTGGCGCTGGAGCAAATTCAAGGTGATAAAAACCAGAAAAGTGCCAAAATTGTGGCGGGAATTTTACGGGATTTGCTGGGAGAGTCTTTACCCCGTCTCCTGAAGGTTTTGGCCAGACAGGAAAATTTTTTAGAAGCGCAAATCAACCAAATTTTTGACCAGGTATTACTGGAATTTCAACTCAGTGAAGAACAATCTACACGGTTAGCTGATTGGTTGTTGCAAGTTGTTTTACCATCGGATGTTTTAAGACAGGCAATAGTTGATTTTTTAACAGATAGGACTATTCAAACTATTGATGATAGCTTTCGTGAAAAAACCAGCGGTACTTATTGGGTAGTCGCTAATTTATTTGGTTTACGTAATACTCTGACCCGGTTAAGGACTTTTTGTTTAGATGAAAAAGAGGCTACAAATAAACGATTAGAAGAATTAATCCAAGATTTGCAAATGCGCGATCGCCTCAAAAAATTATTCCAAGATTTATCTTTACAAAATTTACCCGTTGGTACAGTTCGTCAACTCAGAAAAACCACTAGGGAAAGTGTACGCCATTACTTACAAAAGAGTGGTAGCAATTTGTTACAGGAATTAACTGAATCAGCGGACTGGGAAAATATTGCTGTCTTGCTGTTAAATCGTTTGCGAAATTCACCAGTGGTTAATACTTCCTTAGAAGTAGTGTCTCAAGAGTTAGCTTTAATTTTAGAAAAGTATTTAGAAAAAGATTTAGAAGCAATTGTCGCCCAGGTAATTCCCATTTTATCTATAGATCAAGTGATTGTTGACCGAGTAAAATCAACTTCACCTGCTGATTTAGAAGCAGCAATTGAAGGAATTGTCAAGAATGAATTACAGGCAATTGTGACTTTAGGCGGTATTTTAGGTTTTGTTGTCGGGTTATTTCAGGTAGGATTTTTGGTTGTCAGTCGATATTAGGGACTGGGGACTGGGGACTGGTGACTGGTGACTGGTGACTGGGTAATCAATTTGATGTTTCCCAATCAACTATCAACTCAGAAGTGTTGAATGTTAAGATTTTGAGGATATTGTCCAATTTGTGCATTGGTATCAGTGATACCAAATTTCAGCAATTAATGACTCTATTCTCAATAGACAATAGGTTTTACCTGGGTAAAACGCCAAGATTGTAAAGTTTTATTGCAGGATTCAACACTTGTGCTATCAACTATCAACTATCAACTATCAACTATCAACTATCAACTATCACCACGAAAAACTATATCTATATCTATTGTAAAAAAATTTTGATTCGGGGATCTAGAAACCCCCGTACTCAACATAAGATGTTGGTGTATTTTATCGCTTTATAGCGAGAGTACATGAAATTGACTCAAGAAGTGCTATAAAACCGATATTCGTCCCGATGGACACAAGATATCAGGGAAATAATCAAAGGATAACCAAACCAAAGGGCAATCTAGCCGAATTTGCTATAAATTGTCAATTTGGATTTGGTAGTGCTGATTTACTTTTTGTTTGTAAACCAGCGGTAATTAAAATCAATCCAGTTGGTTATCCTCAGAGTTTCGCTGAGTTCTTTATTAAGTTGTTAACCGATGAAGGGGATCTATTTTTAGACCCCTTCGCTTTTTCCAAAAGAACGGGTTTTGTTGATATGACTCAACAACACCACTGGGTATCTTTGGAATTGAATGAGGTTGATGGACAGGAGAATTTGCTTTTGACTTGGCTAAGAATCAATTTTTGATCAGTCGTGGTTGTTCTATTGTCCTCAAAACAGTCAATTATGCTGCACTAAAGACTTTAGAGTTTAGACTTCTCAATATAGATTCATATTTCGCCGTCTACTTGCATTTTATGCACTTTATCAGCTAACTCTTGACGACCTTGATCGTCTAGCTTATCAATTGCCATCATCCCCATGAGAATAACCTCTTTTAAGGTCAAACGTGTGGAATGTGCCTGTGTTTGCACTCTTTCTTTGATGATTGGACTTACGCCAATTGCGGTACTAGCTCTAGCCACGGAAATAAAAGGAAACATTAATGACTTCGCATAAATCTTAGCACTTTAAACGACGTTATTGTATATAGAATAAAATTTAACAATATTTTTTTAACATTTTGTAATCTGTGATTTTTTATACTTATATGTTGTAAACTACATTCTCATGGGGGATCTTGATACCGCGTAAGGAAA
This sequence comes from Sphaerospermopsis sp. FACHB-1094, assembly GCF_014696195.1. Taxonomy (NCBI): domain Bacteria; kingdom Bacillati; phylum Cyanobacteriota; class Cyanophyceae; order Nostocales; family Aphanizomenonaceae; genus Sphaerospermopsis; species Sphaerospermopsis sp. FACHB-1094. Next base: position 31,634 of record NZ_JACJPT010000007.1, read on the forward strand.
GTAGAATTTTCCTGAATTCAGCCAAATATGGCTGTCATAAGGAAAAGCAGTGAGTCCTTACAAGGAAAGAAAAAACGATGAAGGAACCTTATCTGTTGGCAGCAGGCTTGTTAACAGGATTGGCAGTACCAACATCGGCTCTCCCAAAGATGTCGAGTCTCCCACCTGAAAATACTGGATTTTTGGAGGATTTAAATCCAAGTTCACCATTACCAGGAGTAGATGAAAAAGTCACTTATCAAGTTGACATTTCTTTACCGGAATTCAGTAATCAAGCTATATCCAAACCAGGGAGTTCACAGTTAGCAGTACGCCAGAAAAGTAACTCCTTGCCAGAATTTAGTAGCCAAGCTGTATCAGCATCAAAGACTTCCCCGGTACGAGTTGAGAAAATTAGCCCCAGGGTGGAAATTTTGTCAGGGGAATTAGCAAACAACTTTTTAGCAGCACCGATAAAAACATCTTTAAACTTGAGTTCTCAAAAAACTAAGCGGACTCCTGTATCTGGGATTCAAATGTACTATTTAAGATTAGCTTCCCTGAAAACTAGGCAAATTTACACTCGTGTAGATGATGAAGATTTACAGTCATATTGGAAGTCAAAGAAAAAAGAGAAAGTCAGTTATCAAGATTGGAAAAGCTTATTAGCGATGGAAGCGAGAGCAATTTCCCAAGTTCAAGGTACAAATCGTTTGAGTATCTTGGTGGGTGATTCTTTGAGTATGTGGTTTCCTAAAGAAAAATTACCTGTTGGTAAATTGTGGTTGAATCAAGGGATATCTGGAGATAGTTCCGCTGGAGTTTTCAGGAGGTTATCAGCTTTTTCCCAGACGCGGCCAGAAGTTATTTATATGATGGTTGGGATTAATGATTTGCTCAAGGGTGCTAGTGATCAGACGATTTTACTCAATCATCGGCGAATTATTCGCAGTTTGCGGCAAACTCACCCCAAAAGTCAAATTATGGTGCAGTCGATTTTGCCTATTCGCCGCCCTCAAATAGCCAATAGTCGTATTCGTCATATCAATGCCCAAATTGCCTTAATTGCTCGTCAAGAGGGGGCTAATTATTTAAATATTCACAATTGGTTTACAGATTTTGATGGTAGTTTACGTCCTGAATTGACCACAGATGGTTTACATTTGTCACCCGCAGGATATAGTGTATGGCAGTCTGCCCTGCAAAAGATAGAGTATATAGTCGCTCAACGATTGTGAGGCAGGTGATTGGTGATTGGTGATTGGTGACTGGTGACTGGTGATTGGTGACTGGTGACAGTAAGAAGAGAATAGTAAGAGTCAATCAATTGTTGATTTTATGTAGCTGGAATTTGTTGTAAAACTTGGTTTAATTTACCACTGCGATAACCTTCTAAATCTAAGGTGACGTAAATAAATCCTAGATTTTGAAATGTGCTGACAAGGGCAGGTAAATCTGTTTTTAAGACAAAATCTGCTATTTTTTCTGGTGGTAGTTCAATTCTGGCTGTGTCTCCTTCGGAACGTACCCGCAGGTTATCCCATCCTAAATTTCTAAGATAAATTTCTGCTCTACCAACTCGCTGTAATTTGGCTATGGTAATTTCTTCACCGTAGGGAAAGCGAGAACTTAAACAGGGTTGGGCGGGTTTATCCCACCAAGGTAGGCCGAGTTGTTGGGAAAGTTGACGAACTTCGGCTTTTGTGACACTTATTTCTGCTAAAGGCGATCGCGCACCTCGTTCTTTTGCGGCTTGGATTCCAGGACGATAATCATGTAAATCATCGGCGTTGACTCCATCTACCACATAAGGATATCCTAACTCTAAAGCGAGGGGCTTGAGTGTGTCGTGCAATTCACTTTTGCAAAAATAGCAGCGGTTAACTGGGTTTGATGTGTAGTTGGGATTTTCCATTTCGTGGGTATGAACGATTTTATGGGCTATCCCAATAGTTGCTGCTTGTGCTGTTGCGTCTGCTAATTCTTCTGGTAGTAGGGAAGGAGAAACTGCTGTTACAGCTAAAGCGCGATCGCCTAATACATCATAAGCAATCTTGGCAACTAATGTACTATCAACTCCCCCAGAATAGGCTATTAATGCCTGATCCATTTCCGCAAATAAGGCTTTTAACTGTTCTAGTTTTGCTTCTAGTTTTTTTGCTATTGTCATGCTGCTAAAACCCCATAACACCTGATCAATACCTATTATAGAAATAATGTCTGAATCAGGATTTACAGGATTTACAGATTTGCTGGATGGGATTTCCTAGATTTTAGGGTTTTTAACAGTATTTCCAGTCAGAGACTGGAAGGAATAAATTGGTATATGCTTGTATATGTTACATTAGCTGGAACTTGTGCTTCTAATTGCGGTCAAAAACCACTGCAATTTAAACCTGGTCAATATCTTCGTGTACAAGTGGTTAACCGCACGCCTAGAGTATTAACATTAGATCAATTACCAGAAATGCGACGTATTTCTTTAGCACCTGGAAAGGAATATACTGTAGATATGGAAAATGCTACAGCCCCTAATTTTTCCCTGTTGTTTTGGGATGATACGGGTAGGTCTTTAGATGCTAATGTTTCTAAACCCAATTTTGGGACTTTGCGTTTAGAACTGCGTCCTAGTGAAAAGTTTCCTGGTTATCGCTCTCTTTATATTCTCAATGATGGCAAGGTACAAGTATTTTAAACTTCAATTTTGCTATCAGAAATTCATAAAAATTAATATCCCTGATTTTTTTGCAGTCAGGGATATAACATCAATTATAAAATTGAGCTTAAAAAACTTAGATATAATTACAGTTGTGATAAATTTATTCTGTAATTTTATAGACCATCAGCTTTATGCGGTTTATCATAGCATTTCTACTATCTTTTTTACTGCTTGGCCAACAAGTCACTTATGCTGACATTTGCCCCACTAAAGGATGTGTAGAAAAATACTTATTATCACTTTCTTGGCAGTCTGCATTTTGTGAAACCCACCCCAATAAAATAGAATGTATGGCACAAACAGAAAATGGTTATGATGCCAGTAATTTTACTTTACATGGTTTATGGCCTGATAAACTGGCTTATTGCGGTGTTTCCCGTGATGATATCAACAACGATAAAACAGGAAATTGGGCAGCTTTACCTGTGGTAGAGGTTGATGCAGAAACCAGCAGTGAACTAATTGAAGTTATGCCTGGTGTAGTATCTAATCTTGAGCGTCACGAATGGGTTAAACATGGAACTTGTGACGGTAGAAATGCAGATGAATATTATGATATTGCTGTTGATTTACTCAAAGAAGTTAATGCTTCTGATGTCAGAGATTTATTTGCTCAAAACATCGGCGAAACCATTTCTTTATCTGAAGTAAAAACAGCATTTGACAGAACTTTTGGACAGGGGGCTTCTAGTAGTTTAAGTCTCAAATGTAATCCAGACAGTAAACTCGCTACAGAAATTCGTTTGAAAATTAAACGTCCTCAACCTGGACAAAAATTAGCAGATGTTTTAATTCCCAGTGGTGCATTGTCTTGTGACAAAGTTTTAATTGATGCCGTAGGTATTGGTAGTTTAAGCCAATCTTAGAGACAATTAGAGACAAATTTAATGTTGGGTGCAGCAAACGCTCAACCCAACATAATTTTATAATTTATTGTATAATTTAAACTTTCAAGTTTTAGCGAAAGTCTCCAATTTAGAACCAGAAGATGATGACAAATTGTAATAAGTAGTCGTGCCAAATAAATTGTATATTTGGGAGAAGGAACAGGTAATAGGAAATAAGGAATACAGTAAGCATTCAGCTATCAGTAATCAGTAATCAGCTTAAACCCATAATTTAGACAGGTTTGGTATCAAATTAAAAGTTTGCCCAATTCCACGCTAGATATTTACAGACTGGCATTAATCTTTTTTTAACATCTGTAATATCTATTATGTAATATCTATTGATATTATCTTAGGTGTTTTCTGCATCTTTTATTATAAAATATTCCTAATCACCAATCCACAATCACCAATTACCTATTACCGATGACTAATGACCAAAATATTAAACGTTTACCTAACCAACGTTGGCAAATTGCGCCCGCAAATATAGAATTAGCTGCAAAATTAGCTAGTTTAACGAATATTTCCCCTATTATCAGTCAGTTATTGATTAATCGGGGAATGGAAACACCAGAAGCAGTAGAAAAATTTATCAATCCTGAAAGTTTAAATTTACCTTCTCCTTTGGAAGATTTCCCCGATTTAGCGGTAAGTGTAGAATTGTTAGAAAATGCTATTAAAAATCAAGAAAAAATTGCTATTTGTGGTGACTATGATGCAGACGGGATGACTAGCACTGCTTTATTATTGCGAAGTCTCCGCGCTTTGGGTGCTGATGTTGATTATGCTATACCTAGTCGGATGCACGAAGGTTATGGAATTAATAAACGTATTGTTGAAGAATTCAAGAGTGAAGGTGTGGGTTTAATTCTCACGGTAGATAATGGTATTGCTGCTTGTGAACCTATTGCTAGAGCTAGAAAATTAGGTTTAAAAGTGATTATTACAGATCATCATGATCTTCCCAAAGAATTACCACCAGCTAATGCTATTCTCAACCCAAAGTTAATAGATGAATCTTCTCCTTATCGGGGTGTTGCTGGTGTGGGTGTAGCTTATATTTTAGCGGTGTCTTTAGCTCAACAAATGGGAGAATTAAAAGGTTTAGTTCACCCCATGTTAGCTTTATTTACATTAGGAACTATTGCTGATTTAGCTCCTTTAACTGGTGTAAATCGTCGTTGGGTAAAACGTGGTTTAAAGTTATTATCTAAGTCTACTTTACCAGGTGTTCAAGCTTTAATTCAAGTTTCTGGAGTTCAAGCTAGTGAAGGAGAAACAGAAAGTAATTCAAAATCTGATCTGAAATCCAAAATCCAAAATTCAAAATCTTTAAAACCTGATGATATTGGGTTTCGTTTGGGACCTAGAATTAATGCTATTGGCAGAATTGGCAACCCGCAAACTGTGATAGAATTGTTGACTACTGATGATATGGGAATAGCTCTAGAAAGAGCGATGCAGTGTGAACAGATTAATGCTGAACGTCAAAAAATGTGTGAGGAAATTGAACAGGAAGCAATATCATTAGTGGAAGATTTGTATGTAGAAGATTTACCTAAAAACCGGGTTTTAGTAGTTATTAAGGAAAATTGGCATCATGGTGTAATTGGTATTGTTGCTTCTCGTTTGGTTGAGCGTTATGGTGTTCCGGTTTTTATTGGTACTTTTGAAGGTGACGGTGTAATACGTGGTTCTGCAAGGGGAATACCTGAATTTCATGTGTTTAAAGCTTTAGAAGATAGTGATGATTTATTAAGTAAATATGGAGGACATAAAGCAGCAGGTGGTTTTTCTTTACCAGCAGATAATTTAGCAGATTTTAGATTACGTTTATCTGATTTTGCCAATCAATGTTTAGAAATTCAACATTTGAAACCTTTACTAAAAATTGATGCTCAAGCAAATCTCTATCAAATCAATCAAGATTTATTCCAACAGTTAAATATTCTTCATCCTTGTGGTATTGAAAACCCTAGTCCTCTATTTTGGACTCCTAATGTTCAAGTTATTCAACAACAAATAGTTGGCAAAGGTCATATTAAATTAGTTTTGGGGCAAGTTATAGATAATCAAAGATATGAAATTCCAGCTATAGCTTGGCGGTGGGGTGATTATTTTCCCTTACCATCCAGAATTGATGTTGCTTACAAATTGGGTGAAAATAATTATAATGGTAATAATAATCTGCAATTAGAATTAGTGGGGGTGAGACTCCCGCAACAGGTGGAAAAATTATTTACTACATCAAAAATTTCTAAACCGACAAAGTTTGAATACAAACAGCGTCAATACACCTGTGGTATTTATCAAAATGGTGTAGGTGCAGAATTAAGAATTAAAAATAGTGAAGGTAAGGTATTAGTCATGCAGCCTGAGAATAAAATAGGTATGTTAGGGTTAAGTCGTGAAGATGCTAAACAGGTTGATTTATCTTTACCCCAATATGATGGTATTATTCAAGCTGCGATGCAGGCTTTGGTAGGGAATAGGTGACTGGTGACTGGTGACTGGTGACTGGTGATAGGAAAGAGCTTTTCCCAATTACCCATTACCAATTACCCATTATCCATTACCAATTACCCATTACCCATTACCCATGACCTAAATTATAGGTCGCCGTTGCGAAACGCGAGTACAAAAATTACTGCTGGTCCTGCAAGTACAATTAATGCTACACAGGTTAATTGAAACACAACTTCCCAATTAATATTGGCTAAAGCTTCCATTTTTCCTCCAAACGGTTTTAAAAAATTCAATAACTTAAATGCAAAGCCCGCATTAGATCATATCTGGATAGGGGCAGCAAGTTTTAAGTTACTTAACAAAATTATAGGAAAGTACATAAAAATGTAAACAGGGAATTGGTGACTGGGGACTGGTGACTGGGGACTGGGGTATTAATCTTCCCCCACCTCCCCATTTCCCTGTTCCCTACTGTCACCTGTCACCTATCACCTGTCACCTACTCCTAGAGGTATATTATGGCTACCTGGCAATGTATAAAACAATGTGGTGCGTGCTGTCATCTTGATCCTACAGAACGCCCAGACTTAGAAGAGTATCTTTCACCAGAGGAACTGGGACTTTATCTCAGTATGGTAGGTGAGGATGGTTGGTGTGTGAATTTTGACCACGAAACGCGAGAATGTACTATTTATGCTGATCGTCCGCGTTTTTGTCGGGTTCAAGTTGATACTTTTCAGGATATGTTTGGTATTGAAGCAGAAGAACTAAATGATTTTGCGATTGATTGTTGTCATCAGCAGATTGAAAGTATTTATGGCGATCGCAGTTTGGAAATGATCCGGTTTGATCAAGCTGTGGGTTTTATACTTTAATTTTCTGTTCACAAGTTGCCATTTATGACAACATTATGAGAAAATGAAAAGAATATGAAAACCACTTAGTGAAAAGACTAACACCCGTGAAACTTGACACTCGACCTGTAACCATTACCGAACCTGAAACCCAGTCACCAGTACCAGAAAATACTGCTCAACCTGCAAACAAAAAACAGCAATCAGTATGGATGGTGTTGGGAACTACCTTCATTACCATATTTTTAGCGGAAATTGGTGATAAAACCCAATTATCAACGTTGTTAATGAGTGCGGAATCTCATGCACCTTGGTTAGTGTTTCTGGGTTCGGGAACTGCTTTAGTTACTACCAGTTTATTAGGTGTGCTGCTTGGTGGTTTTATTGCGAGTAAACTGAGTCCGAAAACTGTGGAAAAATCAGCAGGGGTAATGTTGCTGTTGATTTCTGTAATGTTGTTTTGGGATGTGTTTGTTGGTTAATTTTCAGTTGTTGGTTGTTATAGAGAAAATTATGGATTGGAATCTTTTAGGACTAAGCTTTATTACAGTGTTTCTCTCTGAGTTGGGAGATAAAAGTCAGTTAGCGGCGATCGCTCTTTCTGGTCAAGGTCAATCACGCAAAGCTATATTTTTTGGTACAGCAGGTGCTTTAGTATTAACCAGTTTACTAGGAGCATTAGCTGGGGGTGCAGTTGCAGAGTTATTTCCTACAAGAATTTTAAAGGCGATCGCTGCTGTGGGGTTTGCGATCCTCGCTATTCGTCTGCTTTTACCTAGTAGTGAAACCGAATCTGATTAAATTAGACCTCTCCAAAATAGAATGTATTAATTTGTCAGGGGACATCCTACACCTTCTCCCTCGCAGGTGGCACAATTTTAAACCTATTCAAACCCTGATCAATATCTCGCAAAACCTGAAAATCATCCTCCGGTAAAGGATAACTATTACTATTCACTAAACCCCCACTGGGATATTTTTCCAAAAAAGAAAACGCTTTTCTAAATTGTTGCGGTTCCGCTTTAATAGGTGCATCAAAATGACAGGGAATTATCCATTGAAAATCCCATTGTGCCACTTTATCAGCCCAATTTATTGTTTCCTGGGGTTCGCGATTTAATATTAAACTCTGTAAAACCGGTGCCACAAATATCCGCCCATCTCCTCTTAATGCTTCATAAGACCTTTCCCAGTCTTTTCGCCATTGGAAGGGGAAAAAGCCAAAATATGTTTTTAGGCTGCGTTCTGGTGCTTTCCAGGCATCTCTAAATACATCTTTCCACTTGGGTACATCCACTACGCTGGGACGGAAGTAAAAGGCAAATAATGTAATACGTTGCCACCCTTTGCGGCGGTTTTCTGCTGTATCGGCTATGATATTGTATGCTTGATCTTTGGCGTGGTACAGCAACGGATAGGGATCAAGTTGAACTATTGCTGGTGGTTCTGCGGGTACGGAAACTATGGTATCTGTGAGCAAGAGATTGTGCGATCGCCTGTGGAAAAATGCCACTTCTGCAAACTTCCCAGGACCCAAATCAATGGGTCCCAATATCTCATAATCAAACTCATCAGCAAACGGTACTTGACTACTATCTGCGGGTAATATCTGCGTCCGGTTTGATGGTAAACCCAACCAACTTAAAGGTAAATTTACGGGAAAACTCCATTGTTCTGGTGCTACAAATATCTGTGCTGTAGGAAAATATCGCGCAAAGGGTCCGACAAATACTTTATGTTCTATTCCTGAGATGGTGGGCAAAATTATATACTTTACTTCCCCGTGTTCTGCTACCAACTCATTTACTAACCGGATACATTCTTTTGTGGGTGCGACAGGTGCATAAACCAATAAACCGCCTTTTTCTAACTTTACCACCGTCATGCGGATGGGTACAACTACATAGAAAACCCCTTGCATCTGATCAAAGATCCAGATAGTATCCTTAACTACTTCTTTGCGAATAGTGCGACGTTTTCCGTAGGGATAAAGGGGGACAACTGGCCAGAACTTCCATGTATAATCCTGGGGGTTGACATTTTCTACATTGATTGTACCTTCACCTTGAATCACTGTGCGATCACTCCCAATAACCAATATTTTAATCTTTCCCGATTTTGGAGTTTAGCAAATTTTGGAGCTAATAATTTAATCTGGGAATTTAATTTTGTCATCAATGAAGTTACAATGGGAATAAAGCAGATGGAGAACTGCTATGAATGTAACTACTGTAAAATGGACTATTAAAGATTATCATCAAATAATTGCCACTGGTATTTTAGCAGATCGTAATGTTGAGTTAATTAATGGGGAAATAGTAGAAATGGCTCCCGAAGGAGAATATCATGCTTATTCTAGTGATGAAGCAGGAGAATATTTAATTTATTTACTTGGACAAAAAGCAAAAGTTCGTCAAGCTAAACCAATTACTATCCCAGAAACTAATTCCGAACCAGAACCAGATATTGCTATTGTTCAACGTTTAGGAAAAGATTACCGCGAACATCATCCTTATCCAGAAAATATATTTTGGGTAATTGAATATTCAGATTCTAGTTTAAGTAAAGATTTGGAAGTTAAAACTAAAGTTTATGCTTCCGCAGGTATTCCCGAATATTGGATCATTAATTTGCGGAATATGGAATTGATTGTTTTTCGAGTTCCGACTGATGCAGTTTATCAAAGTCGAGAAATTTTCAAAGCTGGTGAAATTCGTACTTTAGCTTTTCCTGATGTGGTTATTTCGGTGGAGAGGTTATTGGGGGTGTAAGATTAATTTTAAATCATACTAAATGATAATTTTATATTCCAGCTTGATTTAATACTTCACTAAACTCATCAACCAAATCTAAAAATTCTGCCCATTCTACTAAATAACCATAATCAAAATTATCTGCTTGTAACTTAAAACAGTTTACCTGCAATGTTTTGAGATTTATTCAACATCCCCGAATTAGGATTTATGAGGATAAAAATTATGACAACCAAAGAATTACTAATACAAGAAATTAATTCAATGTCAGAAACAGAGCTTAAAGAAACACTGAAGATTATCCGGTCACTTAAACAAAAAGAGTCTAAACCTCCTCATCGTCCAGGATCAGGAAAATCTATTCTTCGTCATGCTGGAAAATGGGTTGGTGATGATCTGAAGGAATTTTAATGATATACCTTTTGGACACAAATCACTGTAGTTCTGTCATTTTTGGGGATTCTGCTATTGAAAATTATCTCACAGTTGTTTCCGCAGATACAGATTTTCAACGTATACAACAAGCTTGGGATTTCCCTTTAGAAAATTGGCATGATTTGTTGGATAGTTGAGTAAATTGATATATCAATAAACATCATTATTACTATCTTGTCTGAAAAATATTCTGCACCATCTTCTTCTGTGACTTAGCAGCAGCACTATCCAACTCTGCAACTTCCCCATCACTCAACAACCAACCCAAAGCACCGATATTTTGTTGTGCTTGTTCTAAATTTTTCGCTCCAGGAATAGGAATTGCACCTTTACAAATACACCAGTTAATAGCAACCTGTGACATGGTTTTATTTCTCTGAGTTGCTATTTCTCTTAAAGTTCCTAAAACTCCTTGAATCCCTGGTAAAATTTGTTTAAATAAAAACCCCCTTACACCTTTAGGAAACTTGCCATTTTCCGAAAATTTACCTGTTAATAAACCCAAAGCTAAAGGACTATAAGCAATGAGTTTAATTCCTAAATCATCACATACATCTTTTAAACCTAATTCCGTCACTGGATAGGTAGATAATAAAGAATATTGTACCTGCAAAGTTTTTAGCGGTATTCCCCTTTCCTGAAATCTTTTATGTACCCATAATAATCTTTTTGTACCGTAATTAGATAATCCTACACCTTTAACTAAACCTTGTTCATATAAATCAGCTAAACCGTCTAATAAACCTACTTCTTGCCAAGGTGCATAATTAGCTGTAGACCAGTGCATCTGCACTAAATCAACGTTTTTTCCTAATCTTTTCGCAGAAGCATGACAAGCAGAAATAATTGATTTTCTTGTCCATCTCCAAGGATAAGCTGCTAATTTTGTCGCAATACAAATATGATCTTGATTTAATCCTTGATATTCTTTGCTAAACGTACCTAAAAGTGACTCACTACGTCCATTTAATCTTCCTGTACCATAGGAGTCTCCTGTATCAAATAAGGTGACACCATTACTCACACAAAGACTAAATACCTGTTGTAATTGGTCATCCATGCTTTCATTATATCCCCACAGGAGTTGATTACCCCAAGCCCATGTTCCACATCCCATACTGGGAAAAGATAGTGATTGATTTGTTTGCATATTGCTTTCCTATAAAAAGTATGATGTTAGCATTTGATAATACCTAAATTGGATTTAGGCAGGTTAAACAATAAAACACTAAATTCGTTTCTATAGTTTCTTGTCACTTGCCAAATTATTTGACCACTTGACAAATTAATGTCTACAAAAATATCAACCTCTAAACCCTTACACAGTAAGGGTTTTGTTATTTTACCCTATCTTTAACCAGTAGGACAATAATTGACAAAATAACTGTCCGAATTTAGATATTTGACAAATTAACTGTCCTGTATTGAAAATTGCTGTTTTTCCAACTTTTCCCAGACTTGACAAATTAATTGTCCTCCGATACAGTACAATACAACTATGTTTGTAAAAGACATATATGCTGGAAATACAAGATGATCAACCCAATGATAATGAGGTAGAAGGTAGTGACATTATCACTGAACTATCCGCAAGTGATAAAGAAGTATTGGAATTAATCCAAAAACTACTTGAACCGTGCGATCGCCAAACCTATGGAGAAAGACAAAGAGAGGTAGCAGCCAAGCTAGGTAAATCAGTCCGAACAGTACGCAGACTGGTTAAAAAATGGGAAGAACAAGGTTTAGCTGCACTGCAAACCACTCAACGCGCTGACAAAGGTAAACACCGCATAGATTCTCAGTGGCAAAAGTTCATTATCAATACATATAAGGAAGGAAATAAGGGTAGCAAGCGAATTACCCCTCAACAAGTTGCGATCAGAGTACAAGCAAAAGCAGCAGAATTGGGTGATGAAAATTATCCCAGTTATAGAACTGTTTATCGAGTTCTACAACCAATTATTGAAGCACAAGAGCAAAAAGCTAGTGTTAGAAGTCGTGGTTGGCGAGGTTCTCGATTATCACTGAAAACCCGTGACGGACTAGATTTATCCGTTGAATACAGCAATCATATCTGGCAGTGTGATCATACTCGTGCCGATATTTTACTGGTGGATCAACATGGCGAACTTTTAGGTCGTCCTTGGTTAACAACAGTAATAGATACTTACTCTCGTTGCATCATAGGCATTAACTTGGGCTTTGATGCACCCAGTTCTCAGGTAGTAGCTTTAGCACTGCGTCACGCCATATTACCCAAAAAATATGGAGCAGAATATGGACTACATGAGGAATGGGGAACTTATGGGAAGCCAGAACACTTTTTTACTGATGGAGGTAAGGATTTTCGATCCAACCATGTGCAACAAATAGGTGTTCAGTTAGGATTTGCTTGCCATTTACGCGATCGCCCTAGTGAGGGTGGAATTGTGGAACGTCCTTTTGGCACTTTAAATACTGATTTATTTTCTACCTTACCAGGATACACAGGTTCTAATGTTCAGGAACGCCCAGAGGAAGCCGAGAAAGAAGCCTGTCTAACTTTACGAGAATTAGAACGTCTGCTAGTACGCTATATCGTAGACAAATATAACCAAAGTATTGATGCTCGTTTAGGTGATCAAACTCGTTATCAAAGATGGGAAGCTGGGTTAATTGTTACACCTGATTTAATCTCTGAAGAAGATTTGCGTATTTGTTTGATGAAACAAACTCGACGTTCAATTTACAGGGGTGGATATCTGCAATTTGAAAATCTGACATATCGAGGTGAAAACCTGGCTGGTTACGCAGGGGAAAACGTTGTGCTGCGATATGACCCTAGAGATATCACAACTATTTTGGTTTATCGTCAGCAGGGTTCTCAAGAAGAATTTTTAGCCCGTGCGTATGCTCAAGATTTGGAGACAGAGGAATTATCTCTAGATGAAGCAAAAGCCATGAGTCGCAGGATTCGACAAGCGGGTAAAACCGTTAGCAATCGTTCAATTCTGGCAGAGGTACAAGATAGAGAAACTTTCGTTAAGCAAAAGAAAACCAAAAAGGAACGCCAAAAAGAAGAAATTGTTGTAGTTGAAAAAGCTAAAAAACCTGTGGTGATTGAACCAGAAGAAGAAATGGAAATGGAATCTGTGGAAAGTTCTTCAACAGATATGCCGGAAGTTTTTGATTATGAACAAATGCGCGAAGATTACGGGTGGTAAATTATGACTTCACAACAAGCTCAAAAGGTTGCCAAAGAATTAGGTGAAATTCTCCCCAATGATGAAAAATTACAAGCAGAAATTCAACGATTGAATCGGAAGAATTTTATTCCTTTGGAACAAGTAAAAACGCTCCATGATTGGTTAGATGGCAAGCGACAATCACGCCAATCTGGTAGGGTGATGGGGGAGTCAAGAACTGGTAAAACAATGGGTTGTGATGCCTATAGACTCAGGCATAAACCTAAATAAGAACCAGGAAAACCTCCACAAGTTCCCGTTGCCTATATCCAAATACCCCAAGAATGTAGTGCTAAGGAGTTATTTACAGCAATTATTGAGCATCTCAAATATCAAATGAATAAGGGAACGGTAGCAGAAATTAGAGATAGAACGCTACGAGTTCTTAAAGGTTGTGGTGTGGAAATGCTGATTATTGATGAGGCTGACCGTTTGAAGCCTAAGACTTTTGCAGAGGTGCGGGATATTTTTGATAAGTTGGAAATTGCGGTGATTTTGGTAGGTACTGATAGATTAGATGCTGTGGTGAAGCGGGATGAACAGGTTTATAACCGTTTTCGTGCCTGTCATCGGTTTGGTAAGTTCTCTGGTGAAGATTTTAAAAAGATTGTGGAGATTTGGGAAAAGCAAGTTTTAAAACTACCAGTTGCTTCTAATCTTTCTAGTAAAACGATGCTCAAGACTTTGGGTGAGGCTACAGGGGGTTATATTGGTTTGCTAGATATGATTCTCAGGGAGTCGGCTATTCGGGCTTTAAAGAAGGGATTAGCAAAAATTGATTTGGACACTTTAAAAGAAGTAGCTGCGGAGTATAAGTAATGGAAGTTGGGGAAATTAACCCTTGGTTTTTTCAGGTAGAACCTTTTGAGGGGGAAAGTATTAGTCACTTTTTGGGACGGTTTCGACGGGCTAATGAGTTAACACCTACTGGGTTGGGTAAAGCTGCGGGAATTGCTGGTGCTGTTGCTAGGTGGGAAAAGTTTCGTTTTAATCCCCCTCCTTCTCGGCAACAGTTAGAGGCTTTGGCTAAGGTTGTGGGAGTTGATGCTGATAGGTTAGAGCAGATGTTACCACCTGCTGGGGTGGGGATGAATCTTGAGCCGATTCGGTTATGTGCTGCTTGTTATGTGGAGTCGCCTTGTCATAGGATTAAATGGCAGTTTAAGGTAACTCAGGGGTGTCAGCATCATCATTTAAGTTTGTTGTCGGAATGTCCTAATTGTGGGGCTAGGTTAAAAGCCCCGGCGTTGTGGGTTGATGGTTGGTGTCATAGGTGTTTTTTGCCGTTTGCGGAGATGGTAGAACATCAGAAAATCAATCCTTTTACAACTATGGCTAGACGGCGAAAGCAAGTTTGAGGTAGAGGGCGATCGCTACAGGACTGCAATAAAATCGCCCCCATTCTATTATTCTGACTCTGACTCAGAATCAATTTCACCTATATCTGTTGTCTCAGTTTCATCATCTGTGGTTTCAGCGTCCTCATCAGTTGTTGGCGCACTCCCCAAAACGCGCTGTCGATCTGTTGGATCATTAATACCGTAGAGGTTTAACACTTTTTCGTCAATTTCTGCATCAATTTGAACAACTTCATTCAATAAGGTTTCAATAGTTTGGCGTTTTTGGTTTTCTAAAGCAAAGAAAGCATTGAGGTCAGTGACTTCTTCTGGAATTTGTGCCTGATTTTTGATCGCGTCCCAGGTTTTACCCTGCCATTGGGGAGTCTTTAGGTAGCCCAACAGATAGCGACGGATGCTGTCATCTGGGACTTCAAACCAGAGTTTGTTGTTACGCAACACTACATTGTTTGGATACTTGGGTGAAATAAAGACGTTACTGCTGATGGTTTCTTCTTCGAGTTTGCAGGATTCAGGAATGCTAAACAACTGCGAGGCTCTAGCATCAAAGAAATTCAATGTTGAGAAATTGGGGTTTTGCTGTTGAATCTCGCTCAAAAGGCGATCATAGGGAATTTCGATCAGGGTATTGCCATTTCGTTGGCGTTTAATGATGTAACCCTGTTCTCGCAGTTGATTGAGTTGGGCGTTTTTGGCAAGGATGCGATCAACGAGTTCTACAAATTCAGCTTGGATGCTACCATCTGCGGGATAAATGGGAAGCTGGCGAATAGTATCAGGGTTGATATTAACATTCAAGTATGTTCTCGAATACCAATAATTCAAAAGTGAAGAGTTAAAAAGCGCCAGAATAAATTTCAAATCATAGCGTGAATTTTCAGCAGTAATGACGTTATTATAGTTATCTCGATTGTAGAACCCTGTATCATCGAATGTTGCTACTAGCCTCCTTTTGAGTGACTTATTTCTTAAACGTACAAGTATGATTTTAGGGGAATCAAAATATTTTTCCTCCCGCTTACGGCAAAGCCAATCACCATATTTTAAGTAAGGCTGTGTTTTTCCCCACCTTAACTCATAGCGTCCAACAAATCCGCTACCATCAAGTAACGGCTTCCAATCATCTTCATTTAGAGGTAAATCTTTACGAGGTTTTACATACATATTTTTGGTACTACTCGCTTTCGTTTCATATACAATAATCCCTTGATTACTCTCCGTAACATCTTCCAGCCGTAAAACTTTCGTTAAAGTAGTGCTTCCGTTTACGGAAACTCGGCAAGCTTCTTCAACTTGCTGTATCAGACTGTTATAGCGAAGTTTGAACTCAAACCTAGAATTATCTAGCCAACTTTCTTGTGAAGGTTCAAGCGTTTCATACCACGTTCTTGTTGTCAGTTTATCCAGAGTATCCTTAAAATCTAATAAGTTAACTTTTACTTTTTGAGCTTTTCGATGCGCTTCGTTATCTTCTTGGCTCAAAAAGAGAAGCAAACAATCAACAGTAGCATCTGACCAAATTCCTTGAGGCAAATCTACTATCTGCTCAATTCGCCCAGCATTCAGTAACTCGCTACGCAAAGAGGTAGTATTTTTACCTGTTAAATAAGTATTAGGTGTAATAAACCCAAGCTTACCATTTTTTGCTAGTAGTTCAATCCCCAGTTTAAAGAAGAAAACATAAGTATCAGGTTGACCATAAAAGACATCGGCATAATCAGCCCGAAGGATGTTTTTGTAATCATCACTGAGTGACGCGCCATAGGGAGGATTGGCAACTACAAAGGCGAAACCATTTGTATAGGGCGTATTGGGAGAGCGGCTTTTAATTTGGTCTACCTGATCGCTTTCCTCTGCAATTAATGTATTAAACAACGCAAACCTATAGCTTCCCGATGGACGAGCTAGGGCATCAACATTATAAATATGAAAGCGTTGAATTTTAGGATGTTGCTGCTTTTCATGTGCCAGCTTCACCAAATCCAGAACTTGAATCAATAAATTCACCTCTGCCAAATAGCAAGCAAACGGATTAAGATCAAAGCCAAACAAATTAGCTTGCACTCTTTCCAATACTGTTACAGGATCATCAATTTGATCCGCATTATTCTTGTAAGCCGATACTAACCGTTTTGTTGCCGCCACCAAAAACGAACCACTGCCACAAGCTGGATCGATCAAGCGTTTGTTTTTACCAATAATTCCTGTACCCGATACATAGCCCACCTCATCCAGAATGTAATTTACTATTTCTGGAGGTGTGTAATACTGTCCTTTTTCCTTTTTCTCTTTGCGGCTAACATAGGTGTTGTATACCGTCCCCACAATGTCAGAATCTACCTCAGCAAAGTTAAAGCGACTAAGTTGATGCAGGGTCATGATCAACTGCTGCTCATTCAATTGATACCAGTTAAACAGTTCTCTTCCAGTAAAAAAGTGAGCATAAATATTTTGGGCGTTGTTATATGCCATATCCAGCAACGGACTGTAGGGATTGCCTGTTGCAAAGATCCAATAGCGTTTGATCGTTTCTTGCCATTGCTTCATCCCCCCATCAGACACAAACCGATGGGCAACCCGATCCTCGCCCTGAAAAATCTCCTTGTCTTCGCAAACTCGAATCAACAACAGCCGGATAAACACCACATACGCAGCCTGTAACGCAAACTCATCTCGTCGCTGTTCTTCGTTCAGTCCACCGAGCATGGTTTCTTGTACCAGAGCAGTCCAAACCGTGTAGTCATCAAACACACGAATATTCGTCTGATAAGTTTGGCGCAGGGTTGCCTGTCGTTGATGCCAACCAAAGACCATATTGACATAGGGATTTAGTGCATCATGAAGCGGGGTATAGTCCTTTTCCAACGATGATGGAGTTTTTGGCGGTTTGGCTTGATTAGCGTGTTTACGCTGAAATGCCTGATTTAGTACCTCAAGTATCTGATCAAACAATTCTTTGGGGCTAATAAACGCCCTAGCATCCTTTTCTAGCCGAATCAATATTTCCTGAATCGTTCCGTGATCTTCTGCACTGAGATTTACTAAGTTTTGTATGCCCGCTAAACTAGACAATACCCGTTCTCTCAACTGTTGAATCTGTTGTGTCGCTGATTCAATAGCATCATCTGTCAGCCGATTGGCCTTGTTCAAGTATTCATTATGTAACGTGAGGTGATGATTAAGCGATCGCCTTGCATCCGCTTTTAGCTCTTCCAGTAACGACTGCAACGACTCCACTAAAATCGGCTCATTCCCACTACCATTGCCCAATGGTAACGCCTGTTGCTGCCACTCATTCAGATCAAGTGCCAGTTCATCCTTTAACCGATCCAGACTGGTAAATGCTGCTTTACGAAACATATCAAATATATCCCGTAATTCTCTTGTCGTACCATTAGAAAGGGTTGCGGCTCCTCCCTGATTCCATTCCTGAATAGCAGTTGGAAGATCCAAATCAACAATAGGTCTAGGTTGATTGGGATTGGAAAAATCCCAAACCATAAACTGTATACCATTTGTCAGCCATCCGAACCGCAATCCACGGATATAACTCCGTAACTGCGATAGATGACTGTCCGGATCATTCAGATCCAACGTTAGTGTCAGCGATGTATTTTTGTTCTCTACAATAAAACAAGTTCCATATACTCTATCGCTTGGAGCAAAATCAGGACGACTGCTTTGTTTCTGCTGGTTATAGCCTTGTTCTCCTGGTGCAAAACCCAATAACTCAAGCAAAGGACTGATAATTGCATTGTCAACAATAGAAGCTTCATCTCCAGTACGTTTAGAATTTGGGAGATTTAGGTAGCTGAGAAAATCACTTTGTTTTTTGAAGCTCTTTTGAAATATCCCAAAAAAGGCAGTTAGAAACTCATCAAACATAGGTAAATCAGTAATTATGCAGGAATTTTATAGAACTTAGTAGACAGAATACAGAACAGATTAAATTTTTAAATACAGTTTACCCCACACAGGAATAACAGGTTTACCTTCATCCAAAGATGCGATCGCTACCTGAGCTTGCTTGCTAACCCCTGATAAATAACATCTAACCACACGGGAATCACAGGTTTACCTTCATCCAGAGATGCGATCGCTCGTTTCCTGTCAAATTCTACCAAAGAAAGGGAATCATCCTGAGATAACAACAACATAAACCGCTTCCCCTGACCAGAAATAAACAACTCCGGTTCTTGTTCCTTCAGTTGTTTGAGAATAAAACAAGCAATATCAAAACTGATACCCGTAGACAGCCAATATACCATAGCTGCCAACTCCACCAAATTAGACCTTGAATAATAAATACTGCGTCCCGTACCCGTATCACTAATTACAGGTACAACAATCCCCTTCTCTCGCCAATACTGAATCTGGCGAAGGGTACAACCTGTCAATTGAGCCGCGTCCTTACTTGTGAAAAAAGTTTCTTGCATAAAAAACTATTTTACAGAAAGCGGCTATAATACAAATATGGTTTTATTAGACAAAGTTGTTTAAAAGGTATGAGCCAAATTACCATTCAGTGTCGTTTAGTAGCCAGTGAAACTACCCGTCAACAGCTATGGCAATTGATGGCAGAGAAAAACACGCCACTGATTAACGAACTACTGAGTCAAATTGGTAAACACCCAGAATTTGAAACATGGCGACAAAAAGGTAAACACCCCACAGGTATAGTCAAAGAACTGTGTGAACCGTTGAAGACTGATCCGCGCTTCATCGGGCAACCTGCAAGGTTTTACACCAGTGCCACAGCATCAGTAAACTATATTTATAAATCCTGGTTTGCCTTAATGAAGCGTTATCAATCCCAACTGGATGGTAAATTGCGCTGGTTAGAAATGCTCAATAGTGATGCTGAATTAGTAGAACAAAGTGGAGTTTCATTAGATACTCTTCGTGCTACATCTGCTCAAATATTGGCTCAATTTGCACCACAAGAAACCAACGAAGATACACCCACCAAAAGTAAAAAGTCCAAAAAACGGAAAAAATCTGAAAATATAGATAGTGAAAGAAATTTATCAAAATACTTATTTGATACCTACAAAAATACAGAAGATAATATAACTCGTTGTGCTATTAGTTATTTACTTAAAAATGGCTGTAAAATTAACGATAAAGAAGAAAAATCCGAAAAATTTGCTCAACGTCGCCGTAAATTAGAAATCCAAATTCAACGCCTCACAGAAAATTTAGCAGCTAGAATACCCAAAGGACGGGATTTAACTGATACACAATGGATAGAAAATCTGATCACTGCTACTCAGACTGTTCCTGAAGACGAAACAGAGGCGAAATTATGGCAAAACTATCTTTTAAGAAAATCCAGTCAAGTACCTTTTCCAGTAGCTTACGAAACCAACGAAGATTTAGTTTGGTTTAAAAATCAATTCGGGCGTATTTGTGTAAAATTTAGTGGTTTAAGTGAGCATACATTTCAAATTTATTGTGATTCTCGCCAACTCCCCTGGTTTCAACGTTTCTTAGAAGATCAGCAAATTAATTAAGAAAAATAGTAAAAATCAACATTCTAGTGCCTTATTTACCCTGCGAAGTGGTCGTATTTCTTGGCAAGAAGGAGAAGGAGGCAATGGAGAACCCTGGAATATTCACCATTTAATCCTTTATTGTTGTGTAGATACTCGTTTATGGACACAGGAAGGAACAAATTTAGTCAGGGAAGAAAAAGCAGAAGAAATTGCCAAAACTATCACCCAAACTAAAGCTAAAGGTGAACTAAATGATAAACAACAGGCACATATTAAACGCAAAAATTCCTCTCTATCCAGAATTAATAACCCCTTCCCTCGTCCAAGTCAACCTTTATATAAAGGTCAATCTCATATTTTAGTCGGTGTCAGCTTGGGTTTAGAAAACCCTGCCACTGTTGCAGTTTTAGATGGAACTACAGGCCAAGTTTTGACATATCGCAATATCAAACAACTACTTGGTGATAACTACAAACTACTCAACAGACAGCGACAACAAAAACACCTATTATCCCACCAACGCCATATTGCTCAAAGGATGTCAGCACCAAATCAATTTGGAGATTCAGAGTTAGGAGAGTATATAGATAGATTACTGGCAAAAGAAATTATTGCGATCGCACAAACTTATAAAGCTGGCAGTATTGTCCTACCAAAATTAGGTGATATGCGAGAACAAGTCCAGAGTGAGATTAAAGCCAAAGCTGAAGAAAAATCAGATTTAGTAGAAGTCCAACAAAAATATGCCAAACAATACCGAACCAGTGTTCATCAATGGAGTTACGGCAGATTGATTGCAAATATTCAAAGTCAGGCCAATAAAGCAGGAATCGCTATAGAGGAGGGAAAACAACCAATTCAAGCGAGTCCATTAGAGAAAGCCAAAGAATTAGCGATAAACGCCTATCACTCCCGAAAAGCCTGATCTGATTGACAAAACACCGAACCTTGATAATAGAATAGTAATTAACAATAGCGCCGCAGTTCATGTTGTTGATCAACCTCTGAACTGAGATAAATGTGGGTTAGTTTGACTGTTGTGAGACAGTCTTGCTTTCTGACCCTGGTAGCTGCCCACCTTGATGCTGCTGTTCCCAGTGAACAGGAATAAGGTGCGCCCCCAGTAATAGAGGTGCGGGTTTACCGCAGTGGTGGCTACTGAATCACCTCCGAGCAAGGAGGAATCCACCTTAATTATTTATTTTTGGCGAACCATAAGCGAGGTCAAAAACCCTGGGGTTCTGCCAAAAGTCCAAATCCCTTGTCTAGTCTGTATTTCAGATTTTGCGATGCTTCGATAATTCTCCCTTGAGAGGGAAATTAAGAACAGATTTCGGACATTCGCCAAAATTACTTTTGGAAGTGTCTTCAGATAAGGGTTTGGTCGGGCGGAGTTTCAACACCCCTCCCGGAGTGGGCGGGTTGAAAGAAAAAATGTCCCCAGCAATTAAGTGAACTGCTGGAGAGCCACAGTTTCAACACCCCTCCCGGAGTGGGGCGGGTTGAAAGACGTTCGTACAATAATTATGAAAAAAGTTTTAGGTGGGTTGAAAGATCGGAAGGTCGTCGGTTTAATTGGGACGGAGCTTATAATAGTAAAAAAACTATTGACTGTGAGAGACAATAATTTGTCAACGGGGACAGTAATTTGGCAATACGGACAATAATTTGTCAACGCGGACAAATAATTTGGCAAGTGACAAATATGTGTTTATTTAAATAAAAAAGCCAGCAGTCAGGATTGAACTGACGACCTTCCGATTACAAGTCGGATGCACTACCGCTGTGCTATGCTGGCGTGTTGGAGCTTTTGAATTGCCCACCGATTTATAATAATAGCATAAATAAATTATTTGTCTAGTAGTTTTCCGAAAAAATTTTTTTCCCTGGTTTTTTACCTGAGTTAACTGTCAAGTCTATCCAAAATCCAAAATCCCATAACTGCTGATGTATCACCAAGCTAACTACAATCCAGTAGATTCAGGTAACAATAATTTGGTAGAGTTTTAAGACTGTATTCCTGTTGACGCGGCTGAGTGAAGACACAGAAAACATCACCATAATATACAAATCATCAGCATGGCAGCATTGATCGGACGAGATTTATTAGGTTTGGCGGATCTGAGTTCCCCAGAACTGCAAGAACTTCTAGAAATGGCAGCTTTACTCAAGTCACAAAAGCTAACGTTACATTGTAACAAGGTTTTGGGTTTGTTATTCTCCAAGGCTTCCACCCGCACCAGGGTTAGTTTTACTGTGGCAATGTATCAACTGGGTGGCCAGGTTATTGACCTGAACCCTAATGTTACCCAAGTGAGTCGGGGTGAACCTGTACAGGATACCGCTAGGGTATTGGATCGTTATTTGGATATCCTCGCTATTAGAACTTTTGCCCAGCAGGAGTTGGAAATTTTTGCTAATTATGCCAAAATTCCGGTAATTAATGCTCTGACAGATTTAGAGCATCCTTGTCAGATTTTAGCTGATTTATTAACTATTCAAGAATGTTTTGGCTCTCTGGCAGGTTTAACTCTGACCTATGTGGGGGATGGTAATAATGTGGCTAATTCTCTCATGTTGGGTTGTGCTTTGATGGGAATGAATGTGAGAGTAGCTTTTCCTTCAGGATATGCCCCAGATGCGGAAATTGTAGAAAAAGCTAGGGCGATCGCTGATCATAAAACTGAAGTTATTCTCACCCATGATGCAGCTGCAGCAGCTAAAGGCGCACAGGTTCTTTATACTGATGTTTGGGCAAGTATGGGACAAGAATCGGAAGCTGATAACCGTCTTCCTATCTTCCAACCTTATCAAATTTCCCAACAATTATTAAGTTTTGCCGATCCCGCAGCAATTGTTTTACACTGTCTACCAGCCCATCGTGGTGAAGAAATTACCGATGAAGTTATCGAAGGTTCTCAATCAAAAGTTTGGGATCAGGCAGAAAATAGATTACACGCCCAAAAAGCTTTACTTGCTAGTATTTTAGGGGCAAAGTGAAAGAATGGTGATTGGTGATAGTTGATAGTTGATAGTTGATAGTTGATAGTTGATAGTTGACAGTTGACAGTTGACAGTTGACAGTTGATAGTTGACAGTTGATAGTTAAGAGTTTTTTACCAATTACCAATTACCAATTACCAATCACCAATCACCAATCACCAATTTAAGGAAAAAATTGATAAATATAACTCTATTTCACTAAAATTACTGGTTAATAGTCGCAAGTGCTGAAGAAAGATATTGATTTATTCTTGAGAAATATTTAAATCAATCTTGTTAAGGGAAGATTTTTGTAGTACAAATGCTCTAGGGACATTTGTAATTACTTCCCGATAAAACAATGGAAAAACTAACAGCAGTCCAACAAGAATTGTATGAATGGTTGGTAGAATATATCCGTATTAATCAGTATTCGCCATCTATTCGCCAGATGATGCAAGCGATGAATCTCAAGTCACCTGCACCTATTCAAAGTCGTTTGGAACATTTACGCAATAAGGGATACATTGACTGGAATGAAGGGAAAGCGCGAACAATTAGAATTTTGCGGCCGACTAAGCAAGGTGTACCCATTTTAGGAACTATAGCTGCTGGTGGTTTAATTGAACCTTTTACCGATGCGGTGGAACATGAATATTTAGACTTGGCTAATTTATCTCTACCTCCCCGCAGCTATGCTTTGCGGGTAACGGGTGATAGCATGATTGAAGATTTAATTGCTGATGGTGATGTGGTGTTTTTGCGTCCCGTACTCGAACCCAATCAGTTAAAAAATGGTACGATTGTTGCCGCTAGGGTGGAAGGATACGGTACAACTTTAAAACGTTTTTATCTGGAAGAAGATACTGTCACTCTCAAACCTGCAAACCCAAAATATCAACCTATCGAAGTACCCGCTATGCAAGTACAGGTACAGGGTTCTTTGGTTGGTGTGTGGAGAAATTATAATTAGGGACTGGTGACTGGTGACTGGTGACTGGTGACTGGGAAAAATATTAATTCTTCTTCCTGAACTCCCAAACTACTGAACTACTGAACTACTGAACTACTGAACTCCTTATGTACCTCACGCGATCGCCAATACAGAAACAAAAACCTCCTGCTTTCTCTCTCAAGTTGCCTTTTGTCAGGGAAAATCAGGGTAGTTATCATGTTCAGTCGTCTTTACCAGGATGTCCAAAAATGCCTGTATCTTTGCAAATGCGGGGATATCAGCGTCAAGCTATTACTAGCTGGTTTGCTAATAATGGTCGAGGGACTTTGAAAATGGCTACTGGTAGTGGGAAAACGATTACTGCTTTGGCGATCGCCTGTGAATTATACCAACAAATAGGTTTACAAGTCTTGTTGGTGGTGTGTCCTTACCGTCATTTGGTTAGTCAATGGGGTAGAGAATGTGAGAAATTTAACTTACAACCGATTTTGGCTTTCGAGAATTTACGCACTTGGCAAAGTCAACTTTCAACGCAATTATATAATCTGCGTTCCGGTTCTCAAAATTTCGTCACTGTCATCACCACTAACTCGACTTTAATTAGTGAGGGGTTGCAATCTCAACTTAAATATTTTACACCTAAAACTTTAATTATTGGTGATGAAGCGCATAATTTAGGCGCACCCAGGTTAGAAGAAAGTTTACCTCGGAATATCGGTTTACGTCTCGCTTTGTCTGCTACCCCAGAAAGATATTTTGATGATGGAGGTACGGAGTCTTTATTTGATTATTTTGGTTCTGTTTTACAACCGGAGTTTAGTTTGCAGAATGCCATAAATCAAGGTGCTTTAGTTCATTATCTATATTATCCTCTTCTAGTGGAATTAACGGAAATTGAAAGTATTAATTATTTGAAGTTGACTAAAAGAATAGGGCGATCGCTACAATATAGAGAACGAGAAGAAGGGGGTATCGACGATTTTGAAAATATTGAAGATATTAAATCCTTATTAATAAAACGTTCTAGGTTAGTAGGTGCAGCAGAAAATAAATTAGTAACTTTGAAAGAATTAATGTTAAATCGTCTGGATACCAGCCATACTTTATTTTATTGTAGCGATGGTTCACAGGAAAGCGGACACCGTTCATCTTTGCGTCAGTTGAAGGAAGTAGCGAGAATTTTAGGAGGAGAGTTAGGTTACAAAGTCAGCACCTACACCGCACATACTTCTTTACAAGAACGGGAAATTTTAAGAGAACAATTTGAAAGCGGAGAATTACAAGGTTTAGTTGCTATTCGTTGTTTAGATGAAGGTGTGGATATTCCCGCTATTCAAACTGCGGTGATTTTATCAAGTTCTGGGAATCCCCGTCAATTTATCCAGCGTCGTGGTAGGGTTTTACGTCCCCATCCTGGTAAGGATAGAGCGACGATTTTTGATATGATTGTTTTACCTCCTGATTTGGATCGAGAAGCGATAGAGGTGGAACGCAATTTGTTAAGAAAAGAGTTAAGAAGGTTTGTGGAATTTGCGGATTTAGCGGATAATGCAGGAGAAGCAAGGATGAAATTATTAGATTTGCAAAAGCGTTACGGGTTATTGGATATTTAGGTGAATTGAGTTAATCCCAAATAAAGCCAAAAACCTCATAAATAAAGAGTTTCAGGGTAATAAAAAAGGAACAAGGTGCATTTAGTCTGGGTAGAGTCATGACTAAATTGCCTCATACTTCTTTAACTTCTATCTCGTATTTCTACGGGAATAGTTACTTGTCCTTTGGATGTGATTTTCATATTTTTATTGTCAGGTAAGAATTTTCTTACTTTTAGTATTACATATTTCCGAATCATCGGCAATAAATTATGATTGATTCGTAAATAAATGGTTAGTCAACAGATTGAATCAAAAAATAGTCAAAAAAGTATTAGAAAGTCAAGAGGAGGAAAAAGTAAAAGCAAAAAAGTCAGAAGTCGAGGATTGAAAAAGTGAGGCGACCTTGTGTTATTGAAAATAATGATTGAATGAATTAATATTTCTGCTAATTATATTAGCTATTTCTAAAGCAGCATCACCATTACCATAAAGAGATTTCCATTCTGATGGTTGAATAAAATTAGATATTGCTTGTGTTACTTCTTCTGGTGTTACCAGTTGATTCCATCCAGATTCTACAGTTTCTTTCCATTCGGTTTCACTTCGCAAAGTATAACAAGGACGTTGTAAAATATATGCTTCTTTTTGAATACCACCTGAATCAGTAACTACCCCTTTAGAAGCAGTTTGTAAAACTAACATATCCAAATAACTCACAGGAGGAATTGCTTGAATAGAAGGGTGATTTAAGTAATTATTCAAGCTCATTTTTTCAATACAACTGAGTGTACGCGGATGTACAGGAAAAACTACTGGATAATCTAAATTGATAAAACTCTCCAGAATAGCATGCAACCGTACAAAGTCATCCGTATTGCTGGGACGATGAATTGTTGCTAGGTAAAATTTTCCTTCTTGCAAGTTATATCTACTTAAAATATCAGAGGTTTTTTGGGCTTTTTCCTGATATTTTAAAACAGAATCCATCATCACATCTCCAACCAAGTGTACACCTTGATTAATACCTTCTTGTTGTAAGCAATTAACCGCTAAAGGTGTGGGAGCAAATAATAATTGAGATAGATGATCTGTCACAATACGATTAATTTCTTCTGGCATTTGACGGTTATAACTTCTTAATCCTGCCTCTATATGGGCAATGGGAATATGTAATTTTGCTGCTACTAATGCTCCTGCTATGGTGGAATTTGTATCACCATAAACACATACATACTGTGGTTTTTCAGCAATTAATAGTTCTTCGATTTTTTCCATCATTCTTCCTGTCATTGCCCCATGTTGGAGACTATGAATATTCAAATGATATTTTGGTGTAGGTAATTCTAAATCTTGGAAAAAAACATCAGACATTTTTGGATCAAAATGCTGTCCTGTATGAATGATTATTTCATTAATTCCCGCATTTTTGAAAGCGTTACTGACAACAGATGCTTTAATAAATTGTGGTCTTGCACCGAGAATAGTAGCAATTTTCATGTTCAATGTAACTCCTTTAAATTTCAATTTCACTTGACTAATATATTCTTACTATTAAACTTAATAGTTATCAGTATGCCAGTTGTCTAAGTCCTACTTTTTAAAAACATGAATTATTGTTTTCTCCTATGAAAAAGTTAGTTTCAAGAGGTGTTTTTATTAACCAATCAATAAACTCCGCTTTATAATCTTCAGTTTTTCTGATGAGGAAGAAAATCGAGAATGCCAATGAAGGTAATACATTGGATAAGGAACGAGCGATTTTTTTAGGAAAAGGATAAAATTGGGAACCTGAGAATTTTTCTATATGTGTAAACCTACCAGCAATATTTTTGTAAAAACTAATTGTATCATTTTTATAAAATACTCTTACATGAGCAGAAATTAATTTTGCAGAGGTCGGATGAACTCCAAAAAATCCCAGAAGACGATTATGAAATGAAAGTACATTTAGCACACCCAAATATAAATAACCACCAATTCGTAGAGTTCTAAAAATTTCGTGATTGATCCAAAATATTTCCTTAGTATGCTCTAAAACTTGGTTAGCTATAATAAGATCTATAGATTCATCATTAAAAGGAAGTGATTGATTCTCTATATTCACTGAGATAGGATTAATTCCCATTTGTATTAATTTTTCAAAATTCCAACTCCCATAATCTATACCAATACATTGTGCGTTTGCATGATGCTGTTGAACTATTAACAAATCTTCTCCACTACCACATCCTAAATCTACACATTTTGATATATCTATTCTTTTAATATGTTCTTGTAAAATATGTCTCCCATAGGTTTCATTATGATCAACAATTGTTAGTCTGCTTGCAGTACCAGGTGTAATATTTCTTAGCATAGATCCCTCCTCAATATATTTTTGCTATGTGTAGTGAGAAATTCTACTACTACTTAGTATACACATAAGTAGTTAAAAGTAACTAATAATTTCTAAAAAACTATCTGTAAATTACTTTGATTCATTCCTTAATTGCTTCTGCAAATCATAATTCTCAATTGCTTGAATAATTTTGTCTGTGACTAATTGCCATGAAAAATGTTTTTCGGCATATTCACGTGCTATAATACCCATCTGAGATAATTTTTCTCGGTTGGATATCATTTCTATTGCTTTTGCGGCTAAATCTTGAGAATTACCGGGTTGATGTAATACTAAAAACTTACTCGGTTCTAATTCTTTAATTCCTCTAATATCTGAAGCTAATATTGCTCTACCAGCAGCAGCATAAGCGTAAAGTTTAATTGGAGAATAACCAATCTCATCTAAACCTTGTTTTGGCAATAAGGCTATATCAAAACAGTTAATATAATCGTTAGATTGTTGGTAGGGAACTACTCCCATAAATTTAATATATTCTAAATTTCCATAAGTTTCTTTTAAATAGTTCAGTTGTCTTCCTCCTCCTATTAATAATAAACAAGTTTCTGGATATTTATCATAAATTTTAGACATGGCATTAATGGCAACTTCTACACCTTGCCAAGGTTCAAGATCACCAATAAATCCTAAGTAAAAACATTCTGGATTTAAGTTGAGTTTATTAAGTATTTCTTGTCGGTTTTTAGGCTGAAATAAGTTAATATCTGTGCCATTACCAGCGACGAATATTTTTTGACGATCTATACCATTTTCTATCAGTTTTTCTTTAATATTAGGAACTACTGTTCTTACTAATGTTGCTAATTTAGCATCTCTAATCTGTAGATACTTAATGACAATTTGTTGCCAATCAGAAACTCCCATCATGGTAAGTTCATCAACAAACCAACCATTATGTTCGCTGACAATTTTTTTAAATCCTCTCAATTTTAAGGCTAATAACACAAAGCATGATAATAAATTACTTCGCAAATATACCCAATCATAATCATTAGGATTTTGTTGTAATACTGTAAATATTTGTAATAAGCTATTAATACTAGTTTTACTGATGGGAAGTAATTTACTTAATTTATTACTAGAGAAAGTGACTTTATCAAAATATTTGGCAGTTATTTGCTGATCAATTGCTTGGTTATTGGTGCTAGGAATAATGGCATCTAAAATATGTCCAGCACGGCGAAATTCTTGAGAAATAGATGTAAAATGTACTGTACCACCATTAGAATGAGATAAGTTGAGTGTGGAAATAATAAGAATTTTCATAAATTATGATATGTTATTTGGATGAATTTAGAGAACTTTAACATTAAAAACTTTTACCCAACGGCTAAAGTTAATTACGCGCCAAATAATGGGATTAAATAACCGTTTACCTGCAATTATATCTGCAAATATTTGGTTAATTAGTTGGGGATGTAACCAGATTTCAAGGGTGGTAATAGCTTCTTGAAGTTCTGACTGGAAGGTATTATACAATGTTTCGCGCATCCAAAGATATTCGGGAGTAACAAAACCCATTTTATCTTTTCTGTTTCTGACAGAATCGGGAATTATGCCTGTCATAGCGGATCTTAACACTGTTTTAGTTTCACCATTTTTAATTTTTAGACTGTCATCTAATCCATAGACAAATTCTACTATACGATAGTCTAAAAAAGGTACTCTTGCTTCAATTGAATGTGCCATTGAGTTGCGATCTTCCCAATGTAGTAACATGGGTAAGCTGGTATTTGTTAGTTGTAAGGCTGATAAATTTTGAATTGGTGTATCTGTTTGATGTAATTGATCTAATATTTTAAAAGGATCGTGAGGGTTAATGTCTAGCGATCGCATTTTATCTGAATTAATCCAAAAGGGAAAGTTGGTTGCTGATGGATAGCCTAAAATTTGTCTAATTACTTGACGGATGGTTTGAGGTAAAATAGATTCTACACTTTTGAGAAACTTAGTAGAACCTTGATAACGATAAGAAAATAGGATTTCTTTTGATAAGTTTATTAACTGCTTTTTTTGTAACAGATATTTAAACAAAGCCCCATAAAACCCATGATAACCTGCAAAATATTCATCTGATCCTTGTCCATCTAACATAACTTTTACTCCTGATGTATGGGCTTGTTGAAAAACACACCATTGGGCAAATATGCTAGTAGAACAAAATGGTTCATCTTGATGCCAGGTAATTTTATCAAGTAAATTGAATAGTTCCAATGGGTCAGGAAATATGTAATGGGGTTGAATATTTGTGCTTTCTACAACTGAATTAATATAGGGACGTTCATCACATTGGGGAATGTCAAAACAAGCGGAGAAAGTTTGAAAAGGATAGGATGTATTTTGTTTTTTGCGAATTTGATCAGCTAAACAAACTATAGAGGAAGAGTCTAGTCCACCGGAAAGACATGAACCGATAGTTACATCTGCTTGTAATCTTAATTTAACTGCATCTGTTAATAATTCTCTTACTGTATTTTTTCCTTGATCAAGAGGTAATTCTATAGAATGTTGGGGTAATTTATACCAGGATTTTACTTTTATCTTGCCAAAGTTATCATCATTTTGATCTAAAGAAAGTGTAAGATATTCGCCTCCGCGCAGTTGCCAAACTGATTGAAATAGGGTTTCTTGGGTATGATCAAATACTCCATAGGCAAGAAAATCATAGACTTTTTGGGGGTTGATTTCTGCTTGCCATTGGGGTAAGGTTGTAAATTGTTTAATTTCGGAGGCAAAGGCAATTAATTGATTCGGTTTTTGATAGATATATAAAGGTTTAATACCAAAGCGATCTCGTACTGCCCAAAGTAATTTTTTCCTGTCATCCCACAGCAAAAAAGCAAACATTCCATTAAAGCGGTTTACACAATCAAAACCCCACGTCTGGTAAGCAGCAATAATGATTTCTGTATCACAATGACTCTGAAAAGAGAAACCATGATTTGTTAATTCTGCTGCTAATTCTAGGTAATTATAAATTTCACCATTGAATACTAACCAGATTTTTCTATCTTGACTAGCCATTGGTTGATGTCCGGCTGCTGATAGGTCTAAAATAGCAAGGCGACGATGGCCTAAAGCTAAACCAAGATCATCAGCAAAGTAAAAACCGCTATCATCTGGTCCGCGATGGCTGGTAATATCAGTAAATGATTTGAGGATATCCCTATTGATGAGTTGAAGATTTTGATTCCAAATGCCTGTAATGCCACACATTATTTTAGTAAACTCTCTATAATATTTTGAATTTTTTGACTTTCAATTTCAGCATTTAATATTTTTGCTGCTGCGAGTGATGCTTGTTTTTTAGCATTAATATCTTCAGTAGAAAGATTGTTAATTACTGCTGCTAAACTTTCAGGTTGAAAATCACTAGCTACAACTCCGCATTGATAATGTTCTACTATTTTTTTCATTTCTATTGAGGGAGCAACAGCAACGCATAAGCCAGACATAATAAAATCAAATAATTTGTTAGGCATAGAATATATGTAATTAAATCCAATAGGAGGCAGTAAATAAAATCCTACATCATAATCAGATAATTTATTGCAAATTGTGTCTATAGCCACAGGTTTATGAAAAGTAACTCTGCCAGGAGCAATATCTTCAGCTAAATCTTGCAGTTTTCTAATATATTCAGATTTGCCTAGAAGCATAAAGTTTACATGAAATCTTGAATCTAAATAAGGGATCATTTCAATCATTTTTTCCATCTGCCTCTCAGGTGATGCACTACCATGATGAATTAATTTGATCTGATGAGAGTTAGCAACTTGATGATAAGGAATATACTGGTAAGGTGGAACATTAAGTACAACTTGAGAATCAATTAAGTATTTTTCTTGATATTTTTTAGCAATTCCATCACAAACAGTAGTCATCACATCTACTTGTGGTAAATATTGACAACACAAATATTCTCTAAAAGGTTGATGTAAGTATTTCCAGAACCACCTATTTTCAAACTCTAAAGGTGCATATTCATGGGCATCAAAAAAAATTTGAGATCCTGATTTTTTTGCCAGATAAATCGCCAAAGGTAAAGTTTCTAAGTCATTAGCAATAAAGATTTCAAAATTATAGCTTTCTAATTTAGAAATAACCTCTTTTACTATAGTTTGAGACCAATAAAATTGTTCATATCTATGAGCAAATAAGTATAGAAGAAACTTAATTTTAGTAAGGATATTTTTCCTTGTTTTTAGGATAACGGAGTGGACATTGCTATTATTAGACTGAGTAAGTGCAACAACTGTTACAATACCCTTAACAACAGATGCTTTTATTTGTCTAGTTACGCGAGCATCAATACTTAAATCAGAGAAAGCAAGAATACAAATATTAGGTTGCGACATTTTTATACCAAGTAGACTCAAGTAAAATATGTAAATGGAAAATGGAAGGGATTACTGCTCCTGATTGTAAATTTATACATAAAACTGCGTCATTATACAGCAGTTTATAAAGAAAGTCAAAAAAAAATTCATACTTAGCCGAAAGAATCTATTAGTCAATTACATACATCTATGATATAATTGCTGATCAACGATTATAGGTAAAATGTAAGGATGACAGAACCAACGATAAAGATCCATGATTTAGGTAAGATGTACAGATTGTACCAGAATCCAACTGACAAAGTGCTAGATGCTTTTGGCATAAATCGTTGGTTGTTCTGGCGCAAACAATATTACCAGGAATTTTGGGCTTTACGTGGTTTGAACCTAGAAGTAAAAAAAGGAGAGAGATTAGGACTAATTGGACGCAATGGTGCTGGTAAAAGCACATTACTGAAAATCATTACTGGTAATGTTGCACCCACAGAAGGTAGGGTAGAAGTTATGGGTAGAGTGCAAGCGCTAATGGAACTGGGAACTGGGTTTCATCCAGAATTTACAGGTCGTCAGAATATCCGAGCTTCTCTTGCTTATCAAGAGTTATCTCCAGCAGTGATTCAAGATTTGGAAGAAGAGATTATAGATTTTTCAGAACTAGAGGAATTTATTGATCAACCTATTAAAACTTATTCAGCAGGTATGTATGCTCGGTTAGCTTTTTCTACAGCTACATCGGTTCAGCCAGAAATTCTAATTATTGATGAAATTTTGGGAGCTGGAGATGCTTATTTTGCAGGAAAGTGTGTGGAAAGAATGAAAAAATTGACAGAACAATCAGGAGCAACAGTTTTATTCGTCAGTCATGATATATCCAGTGTTGAAATGCTTTGTGACCGATGCTTGTGGATAGAACGTGGAACAAAAAAAATGGAGGGAGAAACTGCACAAGTATCCAGAAAATACGCTCAAATGATTAGAGAGCTTACAGAACAGAGACTGCGAACTAAGAATGCTAGGTTAGCTGTTAGTTCAAATCAATCAACGATAAAATTGCGAGACAAATTACTTCAATTCATATTGCGTTTTATCTGGATAGAAGGCTTACCAATTGAAATAATTTCAGTGAAACTATCATTGCCAGAACAACAGCCATTAATTGTTAAAGTTGGTGAACCTCAAGACAATTCCTATGAATATGATAGCTTTATCTTAATTGATAAGTTTTCTAGTCTTTGGGGACAACCAATAAGAATTTCAGATGATACTCATAGTCGTCCTATTACGATTAATGCCGGCTATGGTTCAGCGATTGTGTTTAATATTGGTGGAATTTCTTCACCCAACACAGTAGAAATATCTATTAAAGGTAGAGGTTATAAGGGTTCTAAAGCAAAATTAGAAATCTTTGATGGCTACAATTATGTTTTATCAAAAGCAATAGACATTTCATCTATTGTTGATTCTTTTGATTCTGCTATTTTTGAATTGAATGAATGCGTAGACAAGCACATAATTAATAATTTCATGAAAGCTAATGATTTGGCGTATACAAACTTTAATAGTGAGAACTCACAGTACACAACTATAAATCAAGTCAAATCTCACATAGAAAAAAATGAAAATATTATAACGGATAGTTCAAAAGCAATAAATGAAAATGTTAAATATATACCACCTTTAAATTATAGCACTGATGCAGAGATATTCAAAGGAGAAGTATTACTTGAGAAAGTTTCATTGACTGATGATACAGGAGTAGAAAAAAGTTTTTTTCAGAGTTTTCAACCCTTATTGATAAATATAGAATATCTGATTTTAGCAGAATCCATAGAATCTGAGTTTGTAGTTTGTATTCATAGATATGGGATTATCGCATTACAAGCATTATCAGGAATACAAGGTGGAATAACAGCAATTTTGAAAAAAGGTGATAGAGGTCGTGTGACTTTGAGAATACCATATCTTCCTTTAGGTAAAGGAAGTTATTTAATAAGTATTGCTGTTTTCCCACCGCTTAACTATCAGTCTCAAGACACAGAGAGAACAGCTTATATTTTGCATGATCGAAAATACGAGATCGTTGTGGAACAGCCGGAAAAAATAGCTATTGATTTAGGAATGTGCAGAGCAGATGTAGAATGGATACACAATATTTATTAAAATAAGTTAAAATCATACTTTACCCTTGAAGATAATGACTTCAAATAGCAATGACAAACAATATTATGAAAATAGTGAATTGTGGGGAGACCGAGAACTAACCCTAGTTCAGTTGCAGGTATTAAATGTATTAGATTCTTTGTGCCAAGAACTTCCATCTGGATCGAGAATTCTTGATTTAGGATGTGGAGATGGAATTGTTTTAAAGCAGCTTATATCTAAATATCCATTTCTTGAAGGATATGGTGTTGACATCAGTCAAGAGGCATTAAGTTATCTAACTCCACCACTCAAAACATATCATAGTGACCTAGAATCCCTGCCTTTTCAAGATGACTTTTTTGATTTATGTTTTTCTATTGACGTTTTAGAGCATATCATACCAGACAAACTAACTACTGTGATTGGAGAAATTCACAGAGTTAGCAGGGGTGCTATTTTGTTAGTTAGTCCTTTTCTCGAATCAGATGCCGTAAGAACTATATGCCCATACTGTGGCTGTATATTTAGTCCCTATTATCACCTTACTCGATTCAACCTTAAAGTCTGGGAATCACTGCTATCCAACTATATGAGAGGTAGAAGCATGAGATTTTTACCTTTTGGTGATTCTAAACCTTATATTCCTCCAGGTGTGGGAAATCTGATGGTTGGAAGTGGTGCTTGTGTTTCTCATCAACATCAAACTATTTGTCCTCAGTGCAAAACTTCCTTTAGTCGTTCAAAACCTGCTGCCACACCCAATTTATCTCTACTTCTTAGCCCCTATGCTGCCCAAAACAGAAATTTATTTGGCTTGATCTCTGAAGAAATGGGAGTCTTGACTTTACCTATTTCAAACATGGAAGTGATGGAAAAACCACACATCTCTGATGGAATATGGGTATTTACAAAAGAAAATTGCAATTTAACACAAGAAGATTTTGTCGTTTTGAGTGTTCAATCAATTTATGAAATTGACTTTACAAATGCGAATGTTGTCCGCTCAGGAGCAGATTTATTTAGAAAAGAATCCTATGTGGTTGATAATGGCGAACTAATACTATCTCCTAATTCGGATCTCATTTGGAAACCAGATAAAAATAAGAACTTTAAATCTACCAATAACGCCACAACTTTAAGGTTTATATTCCCTCCAGAACCAAACAATCAAGTGGTCAACCTCGAACTATTTTTCACATCAAAGATAGATGGCACATTAAAAGCCATTGTTTACGCTGTTCCTCCCAATGACTCAAAAGAAATAGGATCTATTAAAGTCCGATCACATACTATTAATGCACTAATGCCTATTATCTTGTATCCAGATGATAAATTTATCACTCCTTTTGGAATTATAGTTGATTTGATTTGGATGCCGAAGATACCATCAAATACGAGTAATTATAATGTTGACTTACAACTTCATAAAATTATTGATTCTCAGTTATGCTCTCAATTCACTGCAATGAAATACAAAGATGTTGTAAATATTATACCATCTACTACGAAACGAGATAATAAAAAATATCATTTGAAAATTTCTCAAAAAACATTGGATAAAGTAAACAAAGTTTGGTATGTTGAACAAGGTAAAATATTTGACTTATGCTCAGGATTGTACCGTAACAACACAGAAGATGATTGTTCAAGTATTATCTTACCAATTCTTGATAATGTATACCCAGAGGATATCATTAATAATGTTGAAGATAATTCAGCACAAACAGAATCTAATTTAGGTTTTGGTTACTATCATGGTATATCTGTTTATGATGCAATTACTCAAAAACTTGGTAATCTTAAACTAAAATAGATATTAAAGTATATAATTTTGGTTATGCAAGTAAACTAGGGATATATCTTAATTATATCCATAAAGATGCGTTTTATTGTTAACCATTATTATCAAATTAATCAGCAATCAATATTAAATTAATAGGTATGAAACTAAAATTACTTCGTATCGTTGGTGCTAGACCTCAATTTATGCAAGCAAAACCATTGACACAAGAATTGAAAAAACGAGGACATCAGGAAATCTTACTTCATACAGGACAACATTATGATGATCGGATGAGTCAGCAGTTCTTTAGAGACCTCAATCTTTCTAAAGCTGATATTAATTTAGGAGTGGGTTCTGCAAATCACGGAGAACAAACAGCTTCAATGATTCAGGGAATTGAAAAGCATTTACTAGAAAATAAATATGATGCTGTAGTAGTAGATGGAGATACAAACTCAACTTTAGCAGGAGCATTAGCAGCTTCTAAGCTTCATGTTCCTGTTGTTCATGTGGAGGCAGGAATGCGCTCTTTTGACAAAAAAATGCCAGAAGAAATTAATCGTGTTTTAACCGATCATGTAAGTAAATTATTGTTTTGTCCTAGTTCTGTTAGTCAAAACAATCTTGCACAAGAAAATATTGTTAAGGGAGTTTATCTTTCAGGAGATTTATTGGCTCAATGCTTTTATAAATTCCAGAAAGAGGCATTAGCAAGAGTTGAACAAAATTTACAACAATATAATTTAAAACAAAATGAATATGTTTTGCTCACTCTTCATCGAGCCGAAAATGTTGATAATCAAAAAAGGTTATATGATTATCTCAAAGTGATAGCTACTTCTCCGTGGACAGTTGTATTTCCTGTACATCCACGAACATATAAAAAATTGGTTGAGTTTAATTTAGAACACATAATTCAACAAAAACCTTTTCAGTTAATCCCTCCTGTTGGTTATCTTGATATGTTAGCTTTAGAAAGTTCTGCTATCAAGATTTTAACAGATTCAGGAGGCGTACAAAGAGAAGCTTTTTATTGGCATAAACAAGGAGTTATTTTACGAGACAATACTGAATGGACAGAAATTGTGGATAGTGGATGGGCTTCACTGTATTTACCAGGAAATGATTCGTGTGATTTATGGAAAATTTGTGATGCGAACTTATTAACTGATCAACAATTTTATGGTTCAACAGATGTTGCTCAAAAAATAGTTGATATTATGGAGGCAAATTTGTTATGAAAATTTTACACTGT
Organism: Sphaerospermopsis sp. FACHB-1094; assembly: GCF_014696195.1. Classification (NCBI taxonomy): domain Bacteria; kingdom Bacillati; phylum Cyanobacteriota; class Cyanophyceae; order Nostocales; family Aphanizomenonaceae; genus Sphaerospermopsis; species Sphaerospermopsis sp. FACHB-1094. Next base: position 69,257 of record NZ_JACJPT010000007.1, read on the forward strand.
CCGCAAAATATTGGGGGAATGGCAGGTGTTATAGCAACAAAACAATCAGAGCTAGGACATCAAGCTTATTCTTATAGCTTTGCCAATAATGTGTATAATTTCCAATCAGATTTTAGTTTGGAAAATTATTATTCCCCAATTGAAAGATTACAAAAGACCATCTCTTTTATTAAAGATTTTGATATTTTTCAGTTTTATTTTGGCGAAAGTTTACTAGGTTCTAGTTTAGCTGATGTTCCTTGGTTATCTCGTTTAGGTAAAAAAATATTTTTCTATTTTTGTGGTTGTGATATCCGAGATGAAAAAGCGACCATTATGAAATATCCTATTTCAGCTTGCGCTAATTGTTTCCCTAAACTTTGTAGTAAAAATCGTCAGGTTGCTTATGAAATTTCTAGGGATTACGGTATTGTTAACTTTGTTTCTACACCTGATTTACTCGAATTTGTGGAACGGTCAATTCTACTTCCTCAAGTAGTAGATTTTGAGATTATTGATCAAATTTTAGTAGAGACAAAAAGCATTGAAAAAACAAAGAATAATTCTTTAATTATTGCTCATGCACCAAGCAATCGCAAAATAAAAGGAACTGACTTTATTTTGAAATGTATTGATAACTTAAAAAATAAAGGGTTGAATATTGAGTTAAAACTTATAGAAAATGTTCCTCATAAAGAAGCATTAAAAATATATAAAAGTGCTGATATAGCTATAGACCAATTGTTAGTTGGTGCTTATGGATTACTTTCTGCTGAAATGATGGCGTTAGGTGTACCAACAATAGTATATCTAAGAGAGAATTTACTAGATAAATATCCTGAAGAACCACCACTTATCAACGCAAATCCCGATAACTTAGAAGAAGTTTTAATGGATATATATGATAATCGAGACAAATTAGAGTATTATAGTAATTCAGGTATAAATTACGCCCGTAGTTTTCATCACCCTTCTAAAATAGCAATTCAGTGTTTGGAGTATTACGAAAATGTGGACTAATAAAATTCCCTCCCAAGGTAAAAGAGTATTAATGTTAACCCCCGATGTAATGATAGATCGGCGTATATTAATTGAAGCTGAAACTTTAATAGATGAAGGATATGAAGTTTATTTATTAGCAGGATGGGATGGAAAAAGTGAAGATTTATTTGAAGTTGAAGGAAGAGTAAAAGTTGAAAGAATCAAATATGAAGGAATAGATCAACGACTTACTGTTTTGTACAAGAGTCAAAATTACTTAATTAGTTCACTCAATCAAATTTCTAGTGGAGTAGATGTAACTGCAAGCAAAATATGTTTAGCTTTGAACAGTATTTATGGCTTATTAACTCAACTACTCTCCAAATTAATTTATATTCTTATTTTTAAACCTGTGTTATTGTTTATTAACATAACTCTTAAAACTAAAAACTTTTTCATTACATCTATAGCAAAAACCATTAATTTGTCTGTTCAATTTACAGTAAAAATGTATCCTATTTTTAGTGATTTGAATGGATATGAATACCTTTTTTTCAAAAAAGGATTATTTTATCGTCCTGATATTATTCATGTCCATGACTTACCTATGTTGAAAGCAGGAGTTGAGATCAAAATAGCTTTGAATGTTCCTTTGATTTATGATATGCACGAATTTTACTCTGAACAAGATTGTTTAACTCCATTACAGCAGAAAAATTTAAGAAAAACAGAATCTATAAATATTAAATATACCGATGCTCGTATTACAGTTAACCCAATGTTGGCAGATGAAATATCGAAAAGTTATAACAATATAAGTATAGAAGTAATACAAAATGCAATGATAATTAATTCAGATTTTCATAATCATCAATATGATAGATTTAGACAAGAATACTCAATTTCAAAAGAGGATATCATATTACTTTATCAAGGTTGGATTAGTCCTGCAAGAAATCTTCAGAACTTAGTCAAAGGATTAGCACAGGTAGATAAACCCATTAAATTAGTTATGATGGGATATGGTGATTTTAAGGAAGACTTAAAAAAAATAGCTGAGAGTTTAAATATCAAACAGAAAGTTATTTTTGTTCCTACAAAAAATCAAGCTGAGTTACTGTCTTATACAGCATCAGCAGACATAGGAATTATTCCTTACCCATTTAAACTTGATCCCAATACTAAATATGCTTCTCCTAATAAACTATATGAATTTATTGTGTCTAGGTTGCCTATCATTTGTAATAATCTTCCCTTTGTGAAAAGTATTATAGAAACTAATGGGTTTGGGATAGCATTTGATATGGATACACCTGAAAGTTTTGCTGAAGCTTTAAATAATTTCCCTTTTGATAAGCTAGAATATTTTAAGACAAATTTATCAGAAAAAGGACATAATTTTTTATGGGAAGCTGAAGCACTAAAGCTATTAGAAATTTACAGAAATATATCCAAATAGACATTTTCTGCACTAATTCTGGCGTATAATCTGATTATCTTTGCACTTAACCTTCATTTCCTCAAAAGCAGTCATGGTGAAGGTTAGATGGTTTTCGGAGATGTCTAATATTTGTACTTGTTCTACTATATTAGTGGCTAATCTGTTTGTATATCCTTTATTCCAACTGTTTCACGCTGCTATTGATGAAAATTGTTTACCCTTAATTTCTGTCAATTTACTTTCTCTACATAAAATCTACTCAAGAGTCGATATTTGTTTTCTTAGATATCATTAAAGCATTGGCTGATTCTTTTATCAAAAAATTCTTGTTGCCATAATTCTAAACATAACAATCCCCAAATCTTACGCCCAAACTTCCATTCCTTCTCTAAACCTGCTAATACTTTTTTATTATCAATTAAATCACGATTCAAGGCCTTTTGAGAAGAAAAAGTATCAAAGATAAAGTCCCTAATATCTTCCTTCATCCATTGTACTAAAGGTACAGGAAAACCCATTTTATCTTGACGGTTTGTAATCACATCAGGCAAACAATAACTCATGGAATCTTTCAATATCCGTTTCATTGTTCCATTAGTAAACTTAATATTAGCCGGAATAGTAGCAGCCAATTCAATCAAAGGATGATCTAAAAATGGAACTCTGGATTCTAAACCATGAGCCATACTCACTCTATCTTCTATTTGCAATAAAGCAGGTAATAAGGTTTTGAAATCAAAGTGAGTCATACTATCAAAATAACATTCTTGTCCTACATTTTCCGACAAGAAAACCTTTTTAAAAGACTCAAAAGGATGATATCCCTTCAATGCTTCCCAGTTAATTTCATCACCCAAAGAAGGCGCACGATTAATTAAGCGGAAATAACGATGTTGTAAATCTTCAAATAAACCTTCTTGCCAAAATTGTTTGAGCATAGGTTTATAATTTTTTAAAGCAGTTAAGTTAGGAATAATAGATTCATAGGTAACAATAAACTTTCCTGAGTTCATTGTTCCTTCAATCGCACCTTTAATACATTGTTCAAAATAAGCCACTAAATAGCGAGTATAACCGCCAAATATTTCATCTGCACCCTGTCCACCTAACACAACTTTACGATGGTTACTAGCCATTTTAGAAACCATATATTGAGGAAATGAACCGGGTCCAGCTACAGGGTAATCTAAATGATAAATAACCTGACGAATATTCTCGATAAAATCTGTAGATTTAATATCTAATTCATGTAAATCAAAACCACTCCATTCGGCTAATGCTCTAGCATATCTACTTTCATCGTAATCTTCACTTACCGAAAATTTACCTGTGAATCCTAAAAATTTACTTTCAGAGTTTTGATGAGCTAAAGCAGCAATAATACTAGAATCTAAACCTCCACTAACATAAGCTCCCAGTGGTACATCACTTCTTAAATGTAATTCCACTGATTCTGATAAAAGATGTCTGATTTGATCTTCAAAATATTTAGCTGTATGATCAAAATCTATATTGTAATAAACTTCCCAATAGCGGCGAATATTAACAATTCCATTATTTACTTGTAAAAGGTGTCCTGGTAACAGTTCATTTATACCTTTAAATAATGTTTTACCTTCCAAACAAAATTGAAAAGTTAAATAATCTTTGAATCCTTCTAAATCTATTTCTAAATTTTTGATAAAAGGTAATAGGGCTTTGGCTTCTGATGCAAAATATAATACTTTATCAACTATTGTATAGTAAAATGGTTTAATACCAAAACGATCTCTGGCTGCAAATAAAACTTGATTTGATTCATCCCAAATAGCAAAGGAAAACATTCCTCTGAGGTGGTTTACACAATCATTTCCCCATTGACGGTAAGCGTGTAAAATTACTTCAGTGTCTGAATTAGTAAGAAAGTTTTTAACTCCTAATTCCTGTCTTAATTCTAAATAATTATAAATTTCACCATTGTAAGTAATCCAATTACCAACGTTATCTCTCATTGGTTGACTACCAGTATTCAAGTCTATAATACTCAAACGACGATGAGCAAAACCAATGTGTTGATCAGGATGGGGCCAAATACCTTCGCCATCTGGACCCCTATGGCTTTGTAATTCATTCATTAATGCTAATCTGCGATTAAGATTAGGAATTGAATCATAATCAAGATTAATAACTCCCGCTACACCACACATAAAAAACCTTTTTTAACTTTTTAATTTTTTAAACTTAGCAAGATATTCCCACAATTCATGTATGAATTAAACATGATCACTAAACAGTTTTTTCATTTTACTAAAAAACCAAAAACCCACAATAAACATAAATAATGACATACTGACTAAAGGAATTAAAATCCTTCCTGGAGGTAACTGATTAAGCATTAATACTGATTGATAAGAAATGATGATGTAGTAAAGAGGATTAAGAGCTAAAAAGGGTCGCATTGCTGCTGGTACCATCGCTTCTGTATAAGCAATAGGACTGAGCATCATTAAAATTAAAGTCATTACAGCAACTAGATTTTGTATATCTCTGAGGTAAACATTTAAACTAGATAAAATCCAAATTAAACCTAGAGAAAAGGATAACTGACAAATCCAAACTATGATAAAAAATGGAGAAAATATGGAAAGTTTACCCAGTATTAACAATACTATTAATAATACGCCCATTCCTACCACTTGAGTTGCTTGACCAACAAATACTGCTTTTACAGGAACTAACTCAATGGGAAACAAAGTATTTTTGATCAGATTAGAACTGGCAACTACTGAACTTACACCATAACTTAAACCTTCAGAAAAACCCAAGAAAGGTATTAAACCACAAAAAATCAAGGCTATATATTCATTAGAACCTAATGTGGGAAACCTAACTTTAAAAATGTAGATGTAAACAATGGCATAAGTTCCTAAAAATAATAAAGGATATACTAATAACCATAACAGTCCTAAAACAGAACCTGCATGACGAGTTTTGATTTCATTAATAGTTGTTTGATACAACATAGAACGATGCCGCCATAAAGTATAAAATGGGGGCAGAATTATCTCAAAATATAGTAGATAGAAAGAATGTATTAACCTTTTGAGAAAGCTTACATAAAAAATCTTTTTGAGCATATTTTACCAATTAATTTTCTGACTGAGTTAGTTTTTTATTGATTGCAATACTCAACATGATTAGATTTCCAAACTCAGGCTTTTTTTAATATTCTCTACAACCTGCTTAATGGTGACTTCATCTAATTCTGTCCAAATTGGTAAACTTAGTACCTGAGTGGCTAATAGATCACTAACAGAATTAACTGGATATTTACCCTGATAAACTGGTAACTGATCTTGAGGAACTGGATAATAAATCATTGAACCAATACCCTGTTCAGTTAAATACTTCTGCACTGCATCACGTTTACCGTCTAAAACCCTAATTGTATATTGGTGGAAAACATGACCTTCGGATATTTGTGGTGTAATGATACCAGGAATATCCGCTAATAACTGATTATAGGTTTTAGCTACTGTCCTTCTGCCATTATTCCAATTATCAATGTGAGGTAATTTAACTCGTAAAATAGCAGCTTGCAAAGTATCCAGCCGAGAATTATAACCTAAAACTTCGTTGTGATATTTTTTCTTAGATCCGTGTACTCTGAGCATTCTGGCAGTTTCGGCAATTTGATCATCATCGGTAACAATTAAACCACCATCACCATAAGCACCTAAGTTTTTAGATGGAAAAAAAGAATAAGCTCCTACATTACCAATAGTACCAGTATGTTTACCAACTATTTGCGTACGAGTGATTTCTTGACATTTATCTTCACAACCTAAACAACTACCAAAATATTTAGCACCGAAAGACTGGGCGCAATCTTCAATAACTTTTAAGTTATGTGCTTGGGCAATATCTATAATCTTTGCCATTGCTGCCGGGTTGCCATAAAGATGAACTGGCATAATGGCTTTGGTTTGAGGTGTAATTTTTTCTTGTATTTTTTCTGGATCAATATTAAAAGTTTCGGGGTCAATATCTACAAATACGGGGGTAGCACCAACATTACTGATTGATTCTGCTGTAGCAAAAAAAGAGAACGGTGTAGTAATTACTTCATCACCTACACTAATACCCAAAGCCCTTAACCCAATTACTAGAGCATCTGTACCAGAATTGACAGCGATCGCGTGTTTAACTCCTAAATATTCAGATACTTCCTGCTCAAATAATTTTACATCTGATCCCATAATAAACTGACCAGATTCGAGAACACGATTAATAGCGGCTTGAATCTCCGTTTTCAAAGATTCATATTGTGGGTTTAAATCAAGAACAGGAATTTTATTTTGGCTCATGAGATTTTAATTACTTCTGTATCCGATATTTGTTGATATTTACTACCTGTGGAATCAATGGCATACCCATCAGCATCAAACTCTAACACATCACCGTAAGCACTCATCCAACCAATTATTTTTGCCGGTACTCCCGCTACCATAGCATAAGGTGGGACATCTTTTGTTACTACTGCTCCAGCAGCAACAAAAGCACATTCATGTAAGGTTACTCCACAAACAATAGTAGCATTTGCACCAATGCTTGCACCACGTTTGACTAATGTTCTGTGATAATCATTACTTGTATTACGGGGAAACTCGCAACGGGGTGTTTTCACATTCGTAAATACCATACTTGGTCTACAAAAAACGTAGTCTTCTAATATCACTCCTTCATATAAAGAGACGTTGTTTTGAATTTTGCAGTTGTTACCAATAACAACGTTATTAGCAACTAGGGGAGTGGGAACACAGATAACGATAACATCACTTTCTAAAACTTTTTCAAAATCTGTCACCGCCAGTAGTTTACCGCTACTGACAACTTTTTTTAAATCCTCATCTTTAACATCTGTAATGTAATTATCTGCCATGTTGATCCGTTCAACCCTCGCTGGGTTTTGTTCTATACCGAGAACTTGATAGCCAACTTTAGCTTTTTCCACAGCAAATGGTAAACCTACATATCCTAGACCTACTACCCCAACAATGGCTTGATGGTCAATAATTTTTTGTTTTAGTTTATGCAAGTTTTCAAGGGAATTATTCATTATTGCTATGATTGCTTTTTAAGCAGGTTTAGTTGTGATTTGATCACACAGCATAATACTGTCAAAGCGTAATCCGCTGAGTAACTTCGAGATTATATCCTATTTTTAGCATTAGTTTAACTTAAACTATCAGGTTCAATACCTAATTCTCGCAATTTTTGAGCTAAAATAGCGGCTTTATTCTCTGCTTCATCAGCACGTTGGCGTTCAGCTTCAGCCTTTTGGCGTTCAACTTCAGCTTTTTCACGTTCAGCTTCAGCTTTTCGTTCTTCAATTTCTGCTCTTTGGAGGGCAATTTCAGCTTTTCTAATTTCTTCTAAATTAGCTTCTTCTGGTGTAGGTACTAACTTTCCTTCAACTGTAAAATATCTTAACTTATCTTCCCACACCCCTAAGTATAAACCTAGCTCCTGACTCCAATACCAGTCATTTTCTGATGGGGAAATAGATTTATATTCACTGTTTGTTAATCGCCATCCTACTAATTCTAAAGTATTTGGGGAAAACCAAAAATACTCAGGAGTGCGGAATTGATTTTGATACAATTGTTTTTTCAATCCTTTATCTACTTTCGCTGTAGAATCAGAAAGTAGTTCAATGATTACATTGGGATATTTACCATCCTCTTCCCATATTACCCAAGACAGGCGCGGACGTTTTTCTGTATCCTTAACTAGAAAAAAGTCTGGTCCTCTAAAGTCTCGGTTTTTTAATTGTTGACGACTATAGTAAACGCTAAGATTTGCACCAATAAAAAAATCTTCTCGATCACGCCATAACCATTCTAAACAAGTTACTAATATTAATAATTGTGTATAATGTAATGAGCTTTCCATTTCTGGCTCGTCGCTTAGTAGTTGAGTGCAATCTGGCATTAATGCTTCTATTTCTTGTGCGGTTAAAGCCATAGATTTTCTTAGGATAAATTACTATCTTTAAGTTAATTATAAACTATCCGTATCTCATGGTCTGCAATTACAGCATATTCCATCTACACGATGTACATTATGAACAGGAAAGACTTGTACTGAGCGGTTAGTGAGCTTGTACTGAGCGAAGTCGAAGTGCGCAGTCGAACTATGTCGAAGTATGCCTGTGCTACAAGGGTTTTATCATTAATATCTGTACCTGATAATAATGGAAACTGCTGTATCAAATAATAGTTATATCAACAAAACAAGTCTATTTACAATAAATCCATAAACTGATGTCGCCACAAATGAAAATAAGTCCATCCTAAGGACAAAATAATTATGCCACTCAGTAACGCCCCCCATATTAAACCTAAATCTGGGTGTGAACCTGATAATGTAATCTGCCGCAGACTCTCAATTATAGGCGATAGGGGATTTCAACTCAGAAAAGGCTTAACTTGGGGTGGTACGATCGCTGCTGGATAAAAGATAGGGCTACTGATCCAAATCACAAACACAACTAACTCATAAAAGTAGGGTAAATCTCTAAATAAGACGTACAAGGCACTTACCATAGTTGATGATCGAGTTACCATAATATGATGCAAAAGTAACGCCAAAAATTGCCGTGTATAAACCTGTCATTATTAATGGGTTCAAAAGTGACCAATAAACACCAAGGAATGAACCCCGATAACGCACTTTTAAAGTTCGGGATACTAAAACTTGCAGCAGTTCCCAATAACGCTGGACTTGCAATTTTGTGAAATTGTCTTTGATAGATAGGATCATCCTCAAATACCACTACACACCACAGCCAAGATATTCGGGCATTTTATAGGATTGTCAGCATTAATTTTAGCCAATTTGTCAGAATTAGCTTTTCATGAACCATAGGAATAGTATTTATACCAAATATCCCCAACTCCTTGGAAAAGTCAGGGATATACAGCAGAAGTCAGGAGTCAGGAGTGAAACAGGCTTTGTGTATAGGTTTCAATTTTGATTCTGTACCTCATTGATCTGTAATCTGCTGTATTTACTGAGAAAGATTACTTTCATTACAAACTATCAGGTTCTATACCTAATTCTCTGAGCTTTTGAGCTAAAATAGCAGCTTTATTCTCAGCTTTATCTGCTCTTTGACGCTCAATTTCAACTTTTTGACGTTCAATTTCAACTTTTTGACGCTCAATTTCAACTTTTCTAATTTCTTCTAAATTCGCCTCTTCAGGTGTGGGTATTAATTTTCCTTCAACGCTAAAATACCTCAATTTATTTTCCCAAATTCCTAAATACAATCCTAATTCTTGACTCCAATACCAGCCATTTTCAGAAGGGTTGATTTTTTCATATTCACTTCCTGCTAATCGCCAACCCACTAATTCTAATGTCGTAGGTGAAAACCAAAAATATTCAGGTGTGTGAAATTGATTTGCATATAACTGTTTTTTCAAACCCTTGTCTACTTTGGCTGTAGAATCAGAAAGTAATTCAATGATTAAATTGGGATATTTGCCGTTTTCTTCCCATATTACCCAGGAAGCACGAGGACGTTTTTCAGTATTTTTTACAAGAAAAAAGTCTGGTCCTCTAAAGTCTCGATTTTTTAACTGTTGTCGGCTATAGTAAATGGTGAGATTTGCACCAATGAAAAAATCTTCTCTATCTCTCCACAACCATTCTAAACAAGTTACTAATATTAATAGTTGTGTATAGTGTAAGGAACTTTCCATTTCTGGTTCATCGCTAAGTAGTTCGGTGCAATCTGGCATTAATGCTTCTATTTCTTGTGCGGTTAAAGCCATAGATTTTAGGTTGATAATTTGGTATTGTTCGTTGATTATAAGGTATCAGGATCTATTCCCAAAGAGCGCAATTTTTCTGCTAATTTATCTGCCCGTTGGCGTTCACTTTCTGCCCGTTTACGTTCATTTTCTGCCTGTTCAGCAAGTTCTGTTGGTATCAGTAATTTATCCCCTGTATCTAAACGGTAAAATCTTAAAAGTTCCCCTTCTACTTCTAAACGCAAACCCAAAGGTTGACATAAATTATCTGTAATGGGTTGATAAATCTCATCCTGTAAACGATAACCTTGTAATTTTTGATTTATCCATTCTCCCTTGGGATCAAATAACCAATATTCTAAAATTCCTAATTGTTCATACAATAATTTCTTGTATTCTTGATCTTGTTTTTGAGTTCCTGCACTTGTCATTTCAAAAACTACTTGAGGAACTTGTCCTTCTTCCCAAATTTTATAGTTATCTCTACCACCAGAAGGCACATCAAAAATGATCATGACATCTGGTGCTATTCTTAATTTGGGAAAACCTTGGGCATAATATAAAAATTGATTTGCCAGTACCGTTGCTTGTCTACCTGTAAGGTATTGTTTGAGAACTTCTAAGGTTGTTAAAATTGCATAGAGATGTATATAAGTTTCTGCCACTGGTTCACCATCACTACTAGGATATTCAATCTTAAAATCAGTTAATTTTACAGTTGTAGTCATAGTTTTTTCCTAATTTACTAAACTATCAGGATCTATTCCTAAATCACGCAATTTTGCTGCTAGTTTATCTGCACGTTGACGCTGAGGTTTGATAATTGGTCGGTTGACAAGTTTCCGTCAGTAAATCCGCTTGTATACAATGAAATTCGTCCGGCAACCCTGATTCTCCTATTAATTCCCTAGGTAAATCATACATTGTGGGCATGGTTTCTTTGGGTGAAGGTGGGGTTGTATCATTAATTTGTTGGTTGGCTTGGGCAATTAACTGTTTTGCTAATTCTGGTGCTGTCTGTTATGTTTCTATTACCAGTTTAACAACTCCTACCCCTAAAGAAGTCTCTCCTAACTCATCTAAATAAATGCGTTTGACTCGCTCCAATAGCAAGATTTCACCAAATTGTACAGGCTGTTCTCTTTCTATGGTACGATTGGGATAAATCGGTAATTGGGTAATTTTATTGTCACTCATTTTAGGATTTATCTAGAATTTATAACATGATTATATATATTTGGTTGAAGTATAAAATAAATAAATATATTTAAACATACACAACTGTTAAATCCGATAAATATCAAAGCAACATTTCTGAAAGCTTAACTGCAAACTAAGTCGCAGATTCCGGTACACTGAGATTTGGATTATTGGATTCTAACTAGACATGGAAATCGGACAAAAGGTTAAAGTAGTTCGTTTGCGCGATCGCGTATCTGCTCCTATCGCTCAAAAACTAGGTAAAGTAGGTGTGATAGAAGGTTACAAAGTTACAGATGGTGCTGGTATTGGTGTTGTAGTCAAATTTGATGACAATACCTCCACTTGGTTCTTTGAGGATGAAATTAAAGCCATATAGGTAGATTAGCTGTTTTATTTAAGTGCTAAGTTGGAGTTGAACAAATAGGCGGTAATTGGAAATCACGTAATGGCCTTGATACTGACATTTTTAGGCAAAAACGGCATCGCTCGCAGTAAAATTGCGATCGCCGCAGCCAAGCTATTGGCAAGCCAAGGCAAACGGGTACTTTTAGCAGGATTAGCAGAACCAACGTTGCCAATTTTACTGGAAACTACTCTCTCTCCTGACCCCCAAGAAATCGCTCCCAACTTGCAAGCAGTACAGTTTCAAGCATCTGTACTGCTAGAACGCAACTGGGAAGAAGTAAAAAAACTAGAAGCGCAATATCTCCGTACACCAATTTTAAAAGAGGTCTATGGACAAGAACTGGTAGTGTTACCAGGCATGGATAACGCCCTCGCCCTCAATGCGATTCGTGAATATGATGCCAGTGGCAAATATGACGCGATTATCTATGATGGTGCTGGAGACGCTGCCACCTTGCGGATGTTGGGAATGCCCGAATCTCTTAGCTGGTACGTGCGAAGATTTAGACAATTGTTTGCCAACTCCGATCTAGGTAAAGCAATTTCTGAATCACCCCTCATTCAACCCCTGATTACCAGTTTATTTAATGTTAACTGGACGGCTGATAACTTCTCCCTACCCACTAACCAAGTTAATAATTTTCTTGATCAAGGTAAAGCAGCTTTAGGTGATCCTCAGCGAGTTGCCGCATTTTTAGTCACAACCCCAGATCCCATAGATGTGGTCAGTTCCCGTTATCTTTGGGGTACTGCCCAACAAGTTGGTTTAACTATTGGTGGCGCAATTTTAGTATCTGCTGATCAAAGCACCAATCTATCAGCAGAATTTTCACCCCTACCTATCAGCATAGTTCCTGATGTATCCAACAGTGAATGGCAACCTTTGATAGATGCTTTACCTAACTTTGTCGAGCAAGCATTAAAAGCACCCAAACCAATTGAAATAGACGTACATAATCGCCAAGTACGGCTATTTTTACCAGGTTTTGACAAAAAACAAGTCAAACTCACTCAATCGGGTCCAGAAGTCACAATAGAAGCCGGAGATCATCGCCGTAATATCTTCTTACCCCCTGCCCTCAGTGGTAAACCTGTTACCGGGGCAAAGTTTCAAAATAGTTATTTGATTATTTCTTTTTAGGGACTGGTGACTGGGGACTGGTGACTAGGGACTGGGTAATAACTCTTCTTCTTCCCAATCACCAATCACCAATCACCAATCACCAATCACCAATCACCAATCACCAATCACCAATCACCCATTACATCTTATGTCTGAATCAACTCCGATAAATCAAAATTCTCAACCAACTGAGGTTGTAGAAACAACAATTCAGGAAGCTACAAATAAAGAAGATCGTAATGCGAAAACTCGTCAACTTTTGGGAATGAAAGGTGCAGCACCAGGAGAAACATCAATCTGGAAAATTCGTTTACAGTTGATGAAACCTATTACCTGGATTCCCTTAATTTGGGGTGTTGTTTGTGGTGCAGCGTCTTCCGGTAACTATACTTGGACTTTGGAAAATGTCCTAAAAGCAGCCCTTTGTATGTTGCTTTCTGGTCCATTATTAACTGGTTATACCCAAACCATTAATGATTATTATGATCGGGAAATAGACGCTATTAATGAACCTTACCGCCCTATTCCATCGGGGGCAATTTCCGAAAAACAAGTAGTTACCCAATTTGTGCTTTTACTATTATTAGGATATGGTGTAGCCTACACTTTAGATTTATGGGCAGGTCATCCATTTCCTAATATTTTAGGATTGTCGGTTTTTGGTTCTTTTATTGCCTACATTTATTCTGCACCACCATTAAAATTAAAACAAAATGGTTGGTTAGGAAATTATGCTTTAGGTGCAAGTTATATTGCATTACCTTGGTGGGCGGGTCATGCTTTATTTGGTGAGTTAAATTGGAAAATTGTAGTTCTCACCTTATTTTATAGTTTGGCAGGTTTGGGAATTGCGGTTGTTAATGATTTCAAAAGTGTAGAAGGCGATCGCCAACTTGGTTTAAAATCCCTACCAGTTATGTTTGGTGTCCAAACTGCGGCCTTAATTTGTGTAGTCATGATTGACTTATTCCAAGGTTTAGTTGCAGGTTATCTCGTCAGCATCCATGAGAACTTGTACGCCGCAATTTTGGTATTATTAATCATTCCCCAAATCACTTTTCAGGATATGTATTTCTTACGTGATCCTATAGCAAATGATGTCAAATACCAAGCCAGCGCCCAACCTTTTCTAGTATTCGGAATGCTAGTTACAGGTTTAGCATTAGGACACGCAGGAATTTAACAGTTAGCAGGGAACAGGGAACAGGGAACAGAAGGCAAAAGGCAAGAGTTAATATTATCCCCAGTCCCCAGTCCCCAGTCCCCAGTCCCCAGTCACTTTAATATATCTTTAGCAAGAAGTGATCAATGAGGAGTTAGGAGTTATATTAGTTCCTAACTCCTCACTTGTATTGACTATTGCCATGTTAAATTTTGTATCTTTTCTCATTCATGGGATACAGCCATTTTTAATTCCCATTTGTTTTGTCGTCGCTTGGACTACCATAATTATGATGTTGTTGAATTTATGGACAGCGACAAAAGAAACTGTAAAAACAGCCAAAAAAATGCACCAAATTCCCTGTCATAATTGCCAATTTTTTACTAATAATTATCGTCTTAAATGTACTGTAAATCCTTATATTGCGAATACAGAAGAAGCAATAGGTTGTAAAGATCATCAACCCCATAAAAATTTTGATTCTGAAAAATATTAGACAATCAGCAGGTTATTTTTCCCAGATACACTAAAAATATTTGTAACAATTTTTGCCATTTTCACAACTTCCTCAACTTTGTCAGTTAAATTACAACCAGATAAATTACAACCAGACAGTAAAGGCTACTTAAAAACCTATCTGTTTGTAAAGTACGTATTTGTACGTATTTATTGGATAACTTGATAAAGTTTAAAGGATGGAAAAAAACTCAAAGCACAAGAAAAATCCGAGGAATTAAAAGATGCTTTAGGTAAAATTTGCATGATTGACCTAGCATTTATTGAACAATCATATATAGATGTTGCAACAACTGCTGTATTAAGAGAAACTGGTTCGTCAGCAGCTTTATTTAAACGTTTAGTTACCAAAGGTGCAGAATCAATGTGAGATTTTCCTTCAACAATAGACATCTCCAGAAATTAAATATGCGGTTTCCAGAACCCTTGTAGAGAATTTGTATGCAACGTCTCTACATTCTTTTTCGGAGAGGTCTAATAGAAAATTAACATTGGATAATTGACGATTTAAAACTTGAACAACATAATTATCAATTGTCAATTATCAATTATCAATTATCAACTAATTCATCTCTAACAACACCTTTAAAACTCCCTTAGTTTGTGCTTTTGCAAAAGCAGCTAAACCTTCACTCAAGGGATAATTTGCTTGAATCAAATATGTAACATCTATCTGATTTTTTGCTAATAATTCCAATGCTGGAGAAAAGGGACCACAACGAGAACCTATCAGGGTAATTTCATCTACCACTAAGGAGGACATATCCACACTTAAATCACCAGCGTAGGTACTTTTTAAAACTAGCTTACCTCTAGGACGTAAAGCGCGACGTGCAGTAGCAAAACCTTCAGGATTTCCTGTACAATCTACAGAAATATCAAAACTTCTATCTTTTATATCATCAACTAAACCTGTTTTTATTCCTCTATTTTCCAAGTTTGCTAATTTATCTTTGTGTCTTCCTACTACTAATAAATCACAACCAGTTAACGCTAAAGTTTGCGCTATTAATTGTCCTAATTTTCCATCTCCTACAACTAAAACTCTATCATCTGGAATGATTTTTACCTGTTCTTGAATTTCTAAAGCTGCTGCAATAGGTTCAGTAAAAGTTGCTGCATCTGTAGAAACATTTTCTGGGACAAGATGCAGGTTTTTTTCAGGTAAACACAGATATTCAGCAAAAGCACCATTACGATTAACAATACCTAAAACCGTGCGATTTTCACAGTGGGTAGGTTCTCCCCGCAGACAAAACCGACAATAACCACAAGCAGCGTTTATTTCACCAACAACTCTTTTATTTATTAAATGTTCTGAACCTTTTTCTACAATTCCTACAAATTCATGACCTAAAATACCTGCATAGGGATAATAACCTTTGAGTAATTCTAAGTCAGTGTTACAAATACCTGCACGTACAACCTTTACTAAAGCTTCTCCCTTTGGGGGTTGGGGAATGGGAATATCCGTTTTTAATTGTAATTCTTTATTTTCTAACCAAAGTGCTTTCATAATTTGGTAATAGGTAATTGGTAATGGGTGATTGGTAAATGGTGATTAGTTATTTATTTCTTGTAAAATACCGATAATTGAACTAACCAAAATATCTACATCTCCAGGAACTTTAAACAAATTAATATCTTGGGTTATTTGTTGTTGACTACTATCAATTTTACCAAATTGCCAAACATTACCAATAGTCACAGCACCATACAAAATACTCTTTTCCTGAATGTGAGATAATGCAATTAATTCCACAGCTAATTGTGTAAAACCTCTAGTCAAATCATCATTTTTAGCTTCGATAACCAAGAAATTATTATTTAACCGTAAAAGATAATCAAGATTCCCCTTGAGTTGATTATTAATAGCAAGAGGGTATTCAATTCGCATTTGACAATGACAATAACGAATTACCTCTAATAAAATTGGAGATACTAAAGTTTCCCTTCTTGCAGTTTCATTACTCAAACTAACAAAAGGTAAAATATCATCTATTCTTTGTTTGAGTGCTGGTAATTCTTGAAATTCCTGCTTGGTTTGTGGTAAAGATAGGTGCTTTTTAATTAGAGAGTAATTAAATTCAGCTAAAATATCATCTGCTTCATAAGGTAACTCAAAATAAGACCGAAAAGTATAAGATTGATCTTCTTGCAGAATTTTCATTTTAGCCATAGCACCTACCTTTTTTATTTTATTATTTCAAATCTTCATTTCTCTGTGTTCTCTGTGTCTCTGTGGTTCGTTATTTCTGATTAGAACTTAGGTAAAATTTAACTAAAAATCTGATTCTTATGTAGGGGTAATTCATGAATTACCCCTACTTTCGTTTTGTGTTGCGTAAGTCCTGCTAATACTACAATTTAACACCTTTAAGAAATGGTGTAAACACAAATTCCACCTTTGGATCACTGACAACCATTGTCGGAAAAGAGCGATCGCTATAATCAACACCTGTTATTAATGGAAAAGGTTGATCTTTCAAAGATATCCAACAACCACCAGCAGCTTGTAAAATTACCCAAGCACCTGCAATATCCCAAACTTTGGGAGTCGCTTCCACACCTCCCAAAACTGCACCAGTCGCAACAGTTAAAAAGTTGTAACTTGCAACTCCCAACATCCGCAACTTACAAGGAAAACCCGGTTGAATAATTCCCGTACTGCGAGAACAAAGATTAAAAAAATGATTTCCACTCGGATCATCCTTACTGGTATGAATGGGGTGGTTATTTAAAAATGCTCCTGTTGGCGTTTGTAACCCTGATGAACCAGCCCAAAAACCATGAAAGGTTTGATTTAATGGTGGTACATGAACATAACCGAAAATGGGCGTACCTTGATAAAGTAAACCTAAAGAAATTGCCCAGATAGGAATACCCCTGGTAAAATTTGTTGTCCCATCCAAAGGATCAATTACCCAACACCATTCTGTATCAGGAAAAGTTTTATCACTTTCTTCACTTAAAATTCCGTAACCTGAGAAAGTAGAAGCTATAGCATCTCTAATTTCTTGATCTGCCCATTTATCAGCTTGAGTAACTAAAGTTCCATCAGCTTTTTGAGATGCTTGAACTTTCCCAAAATCCTGCATTAATTGTTTTCCCACCCTGGTTGTAGTAGTTTGGGAAAAATCTAAAATCGTATTCCAAAAATCATTCATGTTTAATTCGTAATTCGTAATTATTTATTGGTCATTAGTCATTGGCTAATTATACCTAATCACCAGTCACCAGTCACCAATCACCTAATCTAAATCACTTTCTAAAACCGAAGCTAAAGCTTGTTTAGTATTGGTTTGAAATTCTGTCACATTTACCCGGTTTAAAAACCACAGAGAAATGATCATTCCCAAAGCTTCTAAAACAAAAACCATACCATAAGCTAATGGTAAATTATTGGTAAACAAATTGCGACCAATATCTAAAACAGTACCACCAATGACTACAGCTATTCCTCTAGATATAGATTGTGCTAATCCCCATGCACCGATAAAAGTACCTGCGGCTTCTGCTACTGTTAAATCTAACATTAAACTGACTGCGCCAGTGGTGACAAAACCGGTAGATAAACCAAATATTACTAAACCAAATTTTAAAAAGTTGGCATTACCAGAAAACCCGGAAAATCCTAATAATAAAGCGGAAAAAGCTACTAAAATACAGCCTAGTTTAATTGTTTTGCGTTTACCTATACGTGGCACAATGAAAAAGCCAGTTACACCATAAGCTATTAAAATTCCCGTACCATAAAAAACATTAAGTTTGGTACTTTCAGCCAAAGGCATTTTAAACACTTCACCCGCATAAGGTTCTAAAATTGGATCTTGCATAAATAAACTAATTGTCATTACCAATAAAAAGGTAAAAAACAAACCTGTTTGCGGACTAGCTGTTAATATTGACCAAGCTGCACCTAAACTAATGCTATCTTCTCGGTTTCCTGGTGTGGAACGTTGATAAAAGCGAGAATATTTTTTTTCTACACCTACAGTAGAAATAATAGAGAAAAGAAATACTACACTAGGAACAATTAGAAATAATCTATTAATGGCAGATTGTAAAGTCTCTAAAGGTGCATTTCCATCCAATTGTTTTAATAAACTAGAACTAACAATTGCTCCTACAACAATACCAACCATTAGCATTGACCAGACAATACCAACAACTTGGGAACGGTTATCTTCTTCGGAAATATCTACTAATAATGCGGCAAATGCAGTACCACTAACACAAATTGCTAAACCATAAATAGCAAAAACTAAACCTAAAACTCCTGTCCAAGCGATCGCTTGAGTTGTCCATACCCAACTATCACCACTGATAGCGTTTAACTGCCAAATTACTTGTACTGCTAAAAAAGCAGCGATCGCAAATATTGCCGCCCCGATCCACACATAAGCTGTACGATGATAACCCAACAACGGTTTAGCATCAGATATCTGTCCAAATAAAATTCGCGTCGGAGAGACAAAAGCAGGTATAGCTAACACTATAGCTACTATTGTCGCCGGAATGGCGATTTCTTGAATCATGACTCGGTTGAGTACCCCCAGAGTCAAAATAGACATCATACTCAACCCCATCTGAAAAAACCCTAACCTAAACATAGTCGGTATGTTGACCTTGGGTACGGTTAGGGAGTCTTTTGGGGTATCGAAAATATCACCTGCCATAACTACTGTTTTGTATTGTTTACAGAATTTAATTTCATTTAGGACTCATGCAAGATTGGAATAAAAATCTGATTCCTACGTAGGGGTAATTCATGAATTACCCCTACTTTCGTTCTGTTTTGCGTCAGTCCTGTCATTAATCAAGATAAACCGAAATGTTCAACCACTGTGGAGTCACCTGAACAAGTTTAGATAAAACGTTAAACTAAATCTGTAAAGAAATGTAACTAAAATCTATTTTAGCAAAATGGAAGCGATCGCATTAGGTAAAACTGGCTTAACCGTTCCCCCTTTATGTTTAGGAACTTGGGCTTGGGGTGATAAACTTTTTTGGAACTATGGGGATAATTACGGAGAAGAACAACTGCAAGCAGCTTTTACCACTGCTGTAGATGCAGGTGTCACTTTCTTTGATACTGCGGAAGTTTACGGTTTAGGACTTTCAGAACAGTTTTTAGGCAAGTTCATCAAACAAACATCCCAAAAAGTACAAATTGCTACTAAATTCGGTCCTTTACCTTGGCGTTGGGACGGAAAATCTGTTTCTGAAGCGTTAACAGAAAGTCTAAAACGTCTCCAATTAGAAAGAATAGAATTATACCAAGTTCACTGGCCATTTACATTCTTTCTCTCTCAAGAAACTTTGATGAACACTTTAGCAGATGAGGTACAGAAGGGAAGAATTGGGGCAATAGGTGTCAGTAATTATTCTGCCTCAGAAATGAGAAATGTACACAAAATATTATCCGCAAGGGGAATACCCCTAGCAGTTAACCAGGTGCGTTATTCTCTGTTAACAAGGCAAATTGAAAGCAACGAGATTTTACAGACAGCCCGTGAATTAGGTGTAACAATATTAGCTTATAGTCCCTTAGCTCAGGGATTATTAACAGGTAAATACACCACCTCTTATAAACCCACAGGTGCTAGAAGCATAGACCCGCGATTTAGTCAAGATGGTTTAAATAAAATTGCCCCAGTTTTATCTTTATTGCAAAAAATCGGTAATAAATATGATCGTACCCCTGCCCAAGTAGCCCTTAACTGGTTAATTGCCCAGGGGAACGTGATACCCATTGCGGGAGTCAAAAACCCCGAACAAGTAAAACAGAACGTTGGCGCTTTAGGTTGGAACATGACCAAGGATGAGTTTGACGAAATAGATCAAATTACTCAACCCTGGAAAAATTGAACTTTATTAACTGTGATGGGGAGGTGGGCAGATGGGGAGCAGGGAGAAATTATTTGTATTTTCCCAGTCACCAATCACCAATCACCAATCACCAGTCCCCAATCACCAATCACCTACACCTGTTTTTGATTACCTGGTAAAACAGGAGACTCATGACGGTCATAGCGTTCTTGGCGTTCCTTCCGTAGTTTGGGTTTGGGTGTAGGCCTTCCTTCATCGCCATTTCTGTCAGACTTAGACCAGGAACGTCCACGATTACCTCCAGAACGCTCGTTGTAGTCACCGCCAAAATTGCGTTCTGAGCGATCGCCATCACGACGTTTGTTGAGTTTGGGTTTGGGAGTAGGTTCTTCATCAGGAACATCTACACCATTTTGCAACCAAGCGGGACGGGTTTGATCGTAAGCCAGTTGTAAAGCTGCTGCTGCGATCGCCTGAGCATCATATTTTTCAGTCAATTCGCTAATAATGGGCAAGAATGAAGCCAACCGTTCACCTGCTAAAGCTTCAGAAACCTGATCTTTCAATTTCTGAATGTGTCGAGCTTCAATTTGCGCTCTGGTAGGAATTGTTAACACCTGCCAGCTTTGACGGTTATGGCGTTCAAATGCCTGTTGCTTACGACGTTCAAATGGTTGTACCAAAGAAATCGCAGTACCTTCTTTACCAGCGCGACCAGTTCTGCCGATCCGGTGCAGGTAGGTTTCTACACTATCAGGCAAGTCAAAGTTAATCACGTGGGAAAGCAGATCCACATCTAAACCCCGTGCCGCAATATCAGTAGCTACCACCCAGCGTACTTGGGCATTACGGAAACGAGTTAATAATCTTTCCCGTGCTTGTTGGGATAAATCACCATGATATTCATCTACACTGTGACCAGCAGCTTGCAATTGATTGGTCAATTCTGCGGCTGTGCGTCTGGTGCGGACAAAGATTAAAGCTGTGTCTGGATCTTCCATTTCCAAAATAGGTTGCAAAGCTTTAGCCTTTGTCCAGTGTCGAGGAATTAGGTAAGCTACTTGGTTGATTTTATTGGGTGCAGCTTTTGGTTGCTCAACGGTGACAGTCACCGGAGAGTTTAAAAACTTATTCACCAACTGGCGAATAGATGGGGGCATAGTTGCCGAGAATAAAGCCGTTTGCCGATCTTCGGGAGCTTGGGACAATATTTTGATGACATCATCAATAAAACCCATGCTCAACATTTCATCGGCTTCATCTAAAACAAACCATTTCACTTGGTCGAGCTTTAAACTACCACGTTCCAACAAGTCTATTACCCGTCCTGGTGTACCGACAACTACATGAACACCACGTTTTAGCTGCATCATTTGTCGGTCAATAGACTGACCACCATAGATAGCCAAAACACGCAAACCATCATCACCCATAAACTGGGAAATGGCATCATGAACCTGCATCGCCAATTCACGAGTCGGTGTTAAAACTAAGGCTTGTACTGCTCTTTTACTTACATCCAATTTTTCCAACATGGGCAAAGAAAAAGCAGCCGTTTTCCCTGTACCTGTTTGGGATTGACCCACTACATCACGACCCGCCAAAAGTTGGGGAATCGCTTGCATTTGAATGTTGGTAGGTGCGGTGAAGCCGATTTTTTCTAATTGTTCAACACGCTCTTGGGAAATGCCTAGTTCTTGAAAGGTAAGATTCATTAATTCTCCTAGATTTTCTTTATTGTGAATTTTGGACTTGTAAGCCGAATACTTAATACCAATTCGTAATATTTCCTTCGGTCCGGTTAGGGATACGTAATTCATAATTTATAATTATGGCAGTCCGACCGAATCTGGGTTTGAGGACTTTAATCAGTCGCCGAATTTTAGAGAATTGGTATATTTTGTAAGTTAGGTAATGGGTAATGGGTAATTGGTGATTGGTGATTGGTGATTGGGAAAAATACAAATAATTTTCCTCTGCTTCTTACCCAGTCCCCAGTCCCCAGTCACCGATCACCATTCACCACCTCACCATAGAGGTCGTAGGCATCAGCACTGGTGATTTTGACTGGTACGATTGTTCCTAGTCTGGCTTCGCCTGTAACATAGACTTGACCATCAACTTCTGGGGAAAATCTGGCGGAACGGCCAATTAACTCTCCACTTCCGGGGTTTTCTTGCTCAATCAGGACATCAACTATTTTCCCGACTTCCTCCTGATTTTTACGGAGAGAAATAGGTTGTTGTAATGCCATGATTTGATCGCGTCGTTCTACCATCAATTCTTGTGGTAATTGATTGGGTAGGTTATAAGCTGGTGTTCCTTCTTCTGGAGAAAAGGTGAACACACCAACATGATCAAATTCATGTCGTTCTGTAAACTCTAGTAAATGCTGAAAATGTTCCTCTGTCTCTCCAGGAAAACCAACTATCAATGTCGTTCGCAGCACTGCTGATGGTAAGGCGGTTTTGATGCGCTCAATAATTCCGTCATTGACTCTACCCTGCCAAGGACGATTCATGGCGCGAAGTATCTCTGGATGAGAATGCTGTAACGGCAAATCTAGATAAGGTAGGAAATTAGATGTTTCTTGAATTGCCGCAATTACATCTGGGCTTAGTCCCGTAGGATAAGCATAGTGCATTCTCACCCAGGGTATATCTACTTTCCCCAAGGCACGAATGAGTTCCGCTAACTTTGGTTTACCGTAAATATCTAATCCATAGTTAGTGGTGATTTGGGAAATGAGAATTATCTCTTGTACCCCTTGCGCTGCCAGCTGCTCTGCTTCGGCTACTATTGATTCAATTGTACGCGATCGCTGGTTTCCTCTCAAATGAGGAATTATACAAAATGCACAACGATAATCACATCCTTCGGCAACTCTCAGGTATGCTACTCCTTCGGTTGTTGTCCTGTAGCGTGGTGTGGTTTCATCAGCTATGTAGGTGGGTTCGGAGCTAATTTGTTTAACTCGCTCTCCCTGTTCTACTCGCTCAATCACATTGACTATTTTGTGATAATCTCCTGTGCCAACTACCGCTACTGCTTCTGGCAACTCTTCCAATAATTGTTCTTGAAAATGTTGCGCCATGCAACCAGTAATCACTACTTTTTTATTGGCTTCTGCCAGTTCTACTAATGTTCTTACTGATTCTTCCCTGGCAGCTTCGATAAAACTACAGGTATTTACTATTACATAATCTGCTAACTCTTCATTTGAATCTACACCATAACCTGCTTCTACCAACAGCCCTAACATATGTTCTGTATCTATTCGGTTTTTCTCGCAGCCCAGGTGTGAAATCGCAATCGTTGGCTTGTCACCCATATTTTGAAAAAATCTTCAATTTTTTTCTCTTTTCTTCAAACATTACAAACATTAAACTAGGTGCTTTTTCCCGCACCATAACTAGGATTTTACAGTGACTATTCGCCACTGTCAGCAAATGCCCATTGAAATATAACCCTATTCATGGTTCATGATAGTGGTTATGCTATGATGTCTTTGTTATTTTGTTTCCCAGGGTAAATTTAGGTGTCTTTGGGTAGTTTAGACACTGTTAATATTTTTTAACGATTCGCTTAATGGTATTTTACATTACCCCAGCGTGTGCGTTGTTAATTTACCCATCGGGAAGCCGCCCAAAGGGCTGTTGGTGAGAAGTCGCTACCCTCCGGGAAATCGCTAACGCGACTAAGCCCATAAAGCAGTATTGCTGCCCTACCTTCAGGCTAGTGCTGTAATGTACTGACAGCTATCAACCTAAACAACGGGAAGCGGCCTTGCGTCTTGTGAGTGGCAAACTCCTCTTGTAGCCATATTTTATCTTAACATATCTTATGAAAGGTTTAACGACAATTTACATCTTCAGCATGAGGAGATTTATTAAATCCTGAATAACACGCCAAAGCATATCAGTATAGCAATCAGCTATCAGCCTTCAGCTATCAGCTTTCAGCTTTCAGTCTGGAGATGAAATACAGAGAATGACAGGACTTGAGCAATAGTTGGCTTTTTTGTATTGGCGTAATTTGTAGCCAATTCAAAATTTTGAATCTTTGTTATTGGTATCATTTAGCTGATTACTGATTACTGATAGCTAAATACTAATTTTTCAACTCTGAACAATGCCATCTTCAAATTAAAGACGTGGACTTATATCAACTATTCAAAACTTGCAAACCGATTATTGGCGTAGTTCATCTGCTACCCTTACCTACCTCAGCCCGTTGGGGAGGTAGCCTGAAAGCGGTAATTGACCGTGCTGAACAAGAAGCTACAGCCCTTGCCAGTGGAGGGGTAGACGGCTTAATTGTAGAAAATTTTTTTGATGCTCCTTTTACTAAAAATCAAGTTGATCCCGCTGTTGTCAGTGCTATGACGGTGGTAGTACAGCGGATACAGAATTTAGTAACTTTACCTGTGGGTTTAAATGTTTTAAGAAATGATGGCAAAAGTGCAATGGCGATCGCCAGTTGTGTAAAAGCCCAATTTATCCGGGTTAATGTCCTCACAGGGGTAATGGCCACTGACCAAGGATTAATTGAAGGGGAGGCACATGAATTACTACGCTATCGTAGAGAATTAGGTTCTGATGTCAAAATTTTGGCTGATGTGCTAGTTAAACACGCCCGTCCTTTAAGTTCTCCTAACCTGACTGTGGCTGTGAAAGACACAATAGAAAGAGGTTTAGCAGATGGGGTAATTTTATCAGGTTGGGCAACTGGTAGCCCTCCCAATTTAGAGGATCTAGAATTAGCTAGTGGTGCGGCTGCTGGTACACCAGTTTTTATCGGTAGCGGTGCTGATTGGGAAAATGTGGGTACGCTAATGCAAGCTGCTGATGGTGTGATTGTTTCCAGTTCTTTAAAACGTCACGGGCAAATTTCCCAACCCATTGATCCAATTCGCGTCAGTCAATTTGTGGAAGCTGCTCATCGCACTTGGAATTCTAAAGGTGAAACTAAATCAAGTTCCTCAGTCAAGTTACATTCTTAGGGACTGGGGACTGGGAAGAAGCAGGTGAGCAGGGAGCAGGGAGCAGGGGGAAATTATTTGTATTTTCCCAATCACCAATCACCAATCACCAATCACCAATCACCAATCACCAATCACCAATCACCAATTACCAATCACCAATCACCAATTATGATTCGTCGTCGTTCTACTCCTTGGATTCATAAATGGTCGCGTCCGTTAATTGGGGCGATCGCCGGATTTGGTATTCTGAATACAGGTTATCTCACCTTTGAAAAGCTCACCGGAGGTAGTCCTCTTTGTAATACTCCTGAAGCTGTAAAAGGTTGTGCTGATGTACTTTCTAGCCCTTGGGGGACTGTTTTTGGTCAACCTTTAGCTTTGTTTGGCTTGCTGGCATACGTGGGTATGTTCGTATTGGCTTTAGCTCCCTTGGCATTAAAATCAGGGGAAAAAGACAAGATCAAAAACGCTAAACAAATAGAATTGCTGACTTGGTGGTTGCTGTTGGTGGGAGCGATCGCCATGACTGTATTTAGTGCATATTTAATGTATGTCCTGGCATTTGAACTCAAAGCTTTATGTTGGTACTGCATCGCTTCGGCTTTGTTTGCTTTGAGTATGCTTACCCTCACGATTTTAGGACGTGATTGGGAAGATATCGGACAAATCTTCTTTACCGCTATTATTGTCGGGATGGTGACGCTAATTGCCACCTTGGGAGTTTATTCTGGTATTAATGCCGATGGCACTGTAGGAGATGCGGATGGTCCTCAGCGAATTTCGGCCTTTGCTCCCAAGGAAAATCCTAACCCTGCATTTGGTTGGGAAATTACTACAACTTCGGGAGAGTCAGAAATTGCTTTAGCAGAACATTTAGTCAAAGTAGGCGCTAAGGAATATGTAGCTTATTGGTGTCCTCATTGCCACGAACAAAAGCTGCTCTTTGGTAAAGAAGCTTATAAGATTATCGACGATAATATAGCTGTGGAGTGTGCAGCAGACAGTCCTAAAGGTAAGCCAGCATTGTGTCAAGCTGCAAAAATTCAAGGTTTCCCTTCTTGGGTGATTAATGGTCAAATCTATAGTGGTGTACAAAATTTAAACGAACTTGCCAAAATTACTGGTTATACAGGACCGCAAAACTTCAAGTATTTTCGGTAAACTAGCGCAATAATTCATCTAAAATTTTTCCCTAACTAAGCTTAACGCTAAAGTTAGGGTTAGTAGCTAGTTAATGTTTTCTTAACCAATACTAACAAATACTCACATTTACTGAAAATTTCCTGTCATCTTTTGCTTTGTGACAGAATTACAGTAAAATCACTGTATGCTACTAGGATTCAAAACCCAACTCAAAGTTAACAAGCAACAACGACTACTACTGGCGCAACACGCAGGAGTAGCCAGACACGCTTGGAATCAAGGTTTAGCACTTTGTCAACAGGTATTATTACATAACAAACTGCAACCAGAAGA